>NZ_LNII01000075.1:0-219887 GCF_001463365.1 Enterobacter sp. 50793107
TCACTTCGCCGCAGAATTACCTCAAAAATATTTTGGAGGCAATCCGGTTTAATGAGGTTTTTCAGCATATCGAATGACGATTGATATTACAAGTACTCTCGTTATGGATACCTACGTTTTAGTCGAGAACCCAGCCTTTCGATTTGTTCCATGACTTTGCAGTATTATTTAGATAATTTTGGAGATAGTTCAACATGTCCATGTTGATTCGCCAGATTACCTGTATTTAAGATTTCAAAAACGTTTTCTGGCCAGGTACAACCATCTTGTCACATCAGGATCATTCACCAGAGCCTGACGGATATTATCTATCTGCTGGCCTTTGTAAATCTTTGTGCTATCCGTAAGAAAGAGAATGTTAGCCATACTAAAAGGGTTGGGTCACATCAAGCATTTCTCCAGCATCATTCTCCCAAACACAGTGATACTCAGCTTCAATATAAACTCTTGGTACTTGCCAGATAGCCTAGCCGTAAATTGCCCTGCCGCCACTCTTCGCGATAGCCTGTTCGACATTGACGAAGCAGACCATTTCTTCCGCTTCCGGTAAAGGGGTACTGTAAAGTAATACGGGATGAATGTTAGGAACAATTTTTTGACTAAATTCTAGTGTTTCAGAAGCAGCAAGCTGCGCAGGGATCGGGTGACGCATAGTATTCCTTATCTTATAACCATATGAGAAATTCATAGTAAAACGAGAGACTGATATTGTCATGCAAGTTACCTGCGCGCGAATCTATTCGCCTTTTCAAAATACAGATGGCGTCTTCTGTAACTTAGAATTTCGGCCAAATAATTACTTCGTGAGCGTATGATTCTCACGGCAAAGCTTTTTGTTAACTAATGGTAGAACAGAAAATTTCACGGGGGTACTTTTGGGGTATCAATAAAAATAAAACATGATAAAATGTATATAATTCAATAGGATATTATATTACGTTTGTTTCTATTATCGCGCGTACAATAAAATCATTTAAAAACAATGTCTTAAGTCGATTTTCGTTCTCAAGGTACAATCTTTTTTAAGGATTCTTTTACCAACAGTTGCCGCTATAGTTAACAGTAGCTATTCAGGGATGTTAGCACGTAGCGGCCTGTAGGCCTGTAGTTGTAAAGCTCTAACAGGTACAAAGTGTGAACACTCCCCACGAACCGCTATCAACTCGAAGCTGATGACGCTACCAACGTCTCTAAACCATCCCGAAACAGATTGCTCATATGCATTTAAGCCCGATGCGTGGCCTGTGAGCCACGTAAACAGGTGAATAGTGAAACGTACCTGCACACGATACGCAGGCTCTGCCAGCGCTTCGCTCACGCTCCGAAAGGTATACGAGCACCCTGATAAGGTGTGATCCTTCTGAACACTGATGCAGTCGCTACGCTCCGCTTGCTGCTTGTACCACTAACGGGCCGTTATGGCTTCTATTGTCTGAAATCTGATACATTGCACCAACATCATGTGGATTGCTGTAAAGTTCATCAGTATGATTATTTTCACCATCAGCGGTTGAGAAAACACTTCTGGGAGCTAAGGGACGAGACGATATGAAAGTGACTGATGAAGCTTTGTTACGTTCAGGGTTTACGCAGCCCGAATTGCAGAAGATAAAAAGCAATATTGAAAAATATGGGGGAACGCTTGGAGAGGCCATAAATGACCTCGCCAGACGATTTGTTACCTTGGCGGGAGTGGTGGCTGTTTGTATCTTTATCCTGTTATTACTTATTGTCTTCAGCTCACCTGATAGAGTAATTGCATGGGGGCTGGCGATGATCTTTGGGGTTGCCATTATGTCCTTTGCGCAGCCGCCGGTAATTTCCTATAAATCCTGGCGTTACCGAAAAGCTATCAAGGATTAACTGGTTCCATTTTCTGTTGTCACCAGGTCGAAAATCACTTTTGCTTTAACACCATAACCGACAATCTTCATTGTTAGCGTAGGAGTGCTCATTGTGCTGACTTTGCGATAGTAATCGTGTTGAAGCCAGCGGAATAATCTCCAGGCTCCAGTTTTTCGAGCGAGTCCTACAATGCTGTACACACTGGCTCCAAGAGTAACACCATTATAGAGAGCCAGACCCGTGTTAGGATTAAATCCCATAAATTGGGCGGTATGCATCGCGGAGTCAGCAATGATACCTTGCGAGGGTTTATGTCCTGCTGGCTGATCAAAGTTGAGTACTTCTTTCGTTAATCCGTTCATACCATCGGCAATCAGGACTGCCCCAGCCAGCATACCAATTGGCCCCATAGTGGATAACATCATAAAGCCACCAAAGAAAACCATTCCTGAAAGCACCACATTCACAGCCGAAATCACATATCCGACTATCTTGTTATTTTCCCTGACAAACTCGACCTTCGCATAAAGCTGAGCGGATCTGGTCCTTAACAAGCGCTCTTGCTCAAGAAGGTTCTCTTTTTCAGCACGTAGATTTTTGAGGCATTCAATGCATTCTTCATCGGTTTTCGCCCGCCGTGCTGTCGCGAACTCTTTTTCTACGACCTGTTTTATTTCCTCAACAAACTTGATACGTGTTAGACCATCTTGTAAATAGTAAGCTGACAGTCGATTTGCAGTTTCGATGAGTTTCCGGTCTTCAAGATTCACCATGGTATCTGACCATGTTCTGTTCCATCCCCTGTTAAGCAGCGCAATATCCATCATGCTTCCTTCATTAATATGCCTGGCTGTTTTACGGGCAATATATTCGCCTCATCGGTTTTTCTCAATAGACGATCCCCTGGTATTCATCTCACGCCAGTAAAAGAATAACCACCCGTAATTACGATGACGAATAAAGGGAACAATTAACGATAATTAAATACGACAGGCATAATATTGTGCGCACTCTGCAAAAAGGCGATATAACCTCTGGGTTATATCGCTTGCTCCTTTTTATCGTGCGATTAAGGCAAACACGCCCCAGCCAAAGTATTCCCGCGTATACGTCACATGGCGTTTAGGCGCATTCGTCAGCTCTGCCCGAACCTCATGCGCAAAGTCATCGTCAGGGTTCTCCTCCAGCCAGCGGCGCATGGTCAGCCATTTAGCGGCTTCATACCGATCCCAGCCTTCCTGGTCTGCCAGTACCATTTCGACCAGGTCATAGCCCTGTTCATCGAAAGAGGCGACAAGGTCGGGCAGGGTGAGGAAATCGGCCACCGATGAAACGCCACAGGCCTGGGCAATCTCTTCCGTTGCAGGCAGCTGACGCCAGTACGGTTCGCCGATAAGCACCAGTCCGCCTGGATTAAGGCTCTTTGCCAGCAGTTCGATCGTCCCGGCGACGCCGCCCGCAATCCAGGTGGCCCCTACGCAGGCCGCCACGTCGCATTTTTCATCCGCGACATAGCCCGCCGCGTCGTTATGAATAAAATGAACGCGTTCACTGACGCCAAGCTCTTCTGCGCGCAGCTTTGCCTGAGCGGTGAAGAGTGGGCTCATGTCGATGCCGGTCCCGGTAATGCCGTAGTCACGTGCCCAGGTACACAGCATCTCTCCTGAGCCGCTGCCGAGATCGAGAATGCGCGCGCCTTGCTTCATGCGTAACACGCGGCCCAGCGTGGCGTACTTCTCTGGCGTGAAGGGATTGTGAATGCGGTGTTCACTTTCGCTGATAGTAAAAATACGTGGGATATCCATAATCCTCTCCTTATCGGTTATCAGGCTGGGCGCGAACGTTGTTCAGCCCGGTGGTATTGATGCGGTAGGGTTGACCGTTGACGGATTTGATCAGCTTTTTGGTTTTGAGTTTTTTAAAGACGGCGAGTGTGCAGTCGGTGAGCAGAAGCCCTTCCCGGCTGTAGCATTCAACAGAAGTGACGCGGCCAGATGCATCGCGGACGTGCACAATACGTCCACCTTTAGCGAGAACGTGTAAGGTACGTTGTTCCTGACGGGATAAATTCATACTGGAAAACCTGTTTAATCATCATGTGCAAAACGTGCAAACACACAGCGGTGTCCGCATTCGATTTCAGCGCATTGATAATCAGTCCGGCCTGAAAGGTCGGGGTGCTGATTATCAGATGATTACATTCTCCAGCATCAAAGCCTCGGGTAGAGTTGAAAGGTATTTACGAGGCGAATGATAACACCGCTTTTTGGTAAGTGAATAGCCAGGGATAAAAAGTGTGATCCAGAAGGGTAGGGGGCGGCGCCAGAATGTTGTATTCCCGGCAGGAATGACGAGACTGGAAATGACAGGGCCAAGTTACTGTTTAAAAAAGCTAAGCTTAAGGGTATTCTTGTATACGTATAGCAATCATGAAGAAAGGCGAGCATGTGGCCAGTGAACTGACAGAAAAAGACCTGCTGAACAATGGTTTCTCACATAAGCAGTTATCTCGTCTGAAAGAAGTCTTGAGCAGGGATGAAAATGCCAGCGAAACGCTTTCGACATTAGTGGATGATCTGAGCAAGCGATTTTATGGCGGGGTTATTTGTCTGATTCTAATCCTGGCACCTCTGATTTTCCTGCCTGTCTTCTATACGCCCTCTCTACTGTTATATTACTTACCTGTTGCAGTTTTTGGCGTAATTGCTGTTTGGTATCTGATACCTCTTGGCCTTTCATGGAAAGCGCATAAAATTATGAAAGGCCGATAAGTGGCTCACTGAATTTTTTCGTCACGCTGCAACTGATAAAGCGTATGCCCTATTTTTGCTCCCTTCAACGTTGCCCCGATACCTTTAATCGCCAGGGCAGTTCGGCTCATAGTGTTTACCTGTCTCATGAAGTCTGGGGCTAAATACCGATACAGACGCCAGGCATCTGGCTTCAGGGTAAGTTTGAACATTCCATAATAGGACGTACTGAGATCTACCATCTGATAAGCAAGTAAACCTACTTTGCGATCAAATCCCAGGAATTCGGCCGAACCTTCAAACCCATCACGCATAAAATTGACTGGAGAGGCTTTTCCCGCCAACTTCTGGACACTTTCTGCTGCCGAAGATACACCATTCAGTACCAGCGTTGCACCGGCTATAATCCCAATCATATTTCCGACTGGAACGGATGAAGCAATAACGCCAATACCTCCGGCAATCTGCAAACCGGAAATGACCACACCGACAAAATCGATGACATATCCGAAGTACTTACCATTCTCTTCATAGATCCGGACAGATGCCGTGAGAACAGACTCCCCTGTCCTGAGCATTCTGTCCTGAATCTTTAGATTATTATTCTCCGCGCGAATGTTCTGGATACACAACTGACACTCCTGCTCGGTCGCGCTATTCCTGATGGTTGCCAGTTGATATTTCCCAAATGCCCGCACGTTATCCTGAAAACGTATGCGTGTCAGAGCATCTTTTATGTGAAAACCTGATACAGCAAGAGCTGTATTCATTAGTTGATTCACTTCTAATGAGGCCATTGTTAAAAAATAGCCAGAAAAGCGATTGCTACCTGTATATATATCCAATTCCTTCCCTCGAATCGTCATTCAGCTGAGAATATACGGTAGCACATACCTTTCGGGTTCGACAGATACCTGTAAAGGATCCCCTTTAGTATATTTTGCTGTTATGCACACCACTAATATGGAGGGAAGCATAGAATATGGCAGTCATTGCAAGTGATAACAGAATCGTACTGTTATTAACGAGAGCGGTAATAAAACCCAAGGCACTTTTAAATTGTTCATAAAGGTAATCCATGCCTGAGTAATATAAGCATCAGCCAAAGAGGTGATGAGTTTGTTTGATAGCTAAAAAAACAGGCTGGACGGTACGGTGAGTTCAAAAGTAGATTAGTGGGCGAGTTTATCACTGAGTTACCTACTTTGAACCCACAAGCCCGCACGAAGCGGGCCGTACTGCACATCACATTACAGCTTCAGCAAACGCGGCAGCTGGTTGTCCAGCTCAAGCAGGCAGCTTTTCATGTAGCTTTCAGTTTGGCTGGTCACTTTTTGGTAATGATTTGCACTCCAGTCGCTCAGTGGCGCTTCAACTGGCGTAGGGGCGCATTCCGCTACCGTAAATGCAGAGAACATATTTCCGCTTTCCGGGCGCTTATAGAAGAGGACTTTGTATTTCAGCTGATAGAGAGGCGTGGTCGCGGTGGCGTCTTTATAGATCAGCGCCCAGGTTGCTTTACCAATATAGAGCGGCTGCTTGTAAACGTGGCCATTGCCTTTTTCGTTCAGCCACTTGCTGATATTTTGTTTCGCTTTAGGAACAAACCAGCTGTTCGTCGGGTTTTGCAGGGTTTCGATCGCTGTCCCTTTATAGTTCTCTTTATCAAAGTCACCGGAGTTAATGTTACCGGTTAACGCGCCGAGAACGGCAAGCCCCATACCGGCTGCGGCATGCGTCGGGGTCACTTCGCGCAGCGTGTTGTCGGCGATACGGTTGTCATTCAGTTCCGGCAGTGCTGATACGCTATAAATTTCAATTGCGCTGCCATTTGCCGCTTTCACGGTGTCGGGTTTTACCGAGCCAGCACAGCCCGCAAGAATTAAGGATGCAGATACAATCGCTAGAAGACGAACTTTCATTTTCTCTCCATGAGATAATTTTATTTAGGTGGCTGCGTGGATGTTCCTGAGCCGAAAAGGGCCGTTTATCTTGCCCGGCAGAGTTGTCAGCCTGCAGACACAGGCTGACAACTACCCAGATAAATATCGACTCCCTGACCCTGTTCTTTAGTCAATCAGCCACATTCCTTTGACCCGCATCAATAATCGTTCGCGATTATCCAGCCACGGGTATTTTATTATTCGCCCGTATTATGTGACGCACCGAGAGGCAAACGCCACAAATCATAGCGTTCCTCTCCGGGTTTAACGGCCCCCGCGAAGTGGTCATTGAGGCGACTCGAGGTAAAGATCAAATCTCCGTCCGGACGGATTGCCGGTGTGTCTGGCCAGTAAACGTCTTCGCTGGCGGCGATAAGCGACATAGCGCGGTGCTTCGGATCAAACCGGACAATTCCGTTGCGGGTGACATCCGTGATATAGAGGTTGCCCTTTGCATCGGTTACAAGACCGTCGGTGTTACCGCCCACCACGCCGAGATCCTGGATACTGGTGGCAATCTGCGCATCGGTTGATCCTGCCTGTCTCAGCAATGCCGTGGGCACTGCCCAGGCATGGGTTCCCGTTGTGACCGTCCAGTACAGCGTGCCCGCATCCGGGGAGAGCGCAATACCGTTGATGCCAATTAATAAGGGTTTACCCGGCCAGACCTCCGCACCGTGTGAAACCACGTTGACGCCTGGCTCAATCTGTAGCGCAGGGTGACGGTCGAGCACGCGTCGCGCCGTGCCGGTGGTGAAATCTACGACGATAAGGCCCACGCGGTTTTCCGGTGCGCTCCGCGAGCCGCTATCGGAGATATAGGCGACACGGCGTTTCTCATCGACAACCACATCGTTCAGGAAGCTGGCTTTGCGGTCCGCCACGCCATCCAGTGCGATACGTTTAAGGGGGCGGCCCGTGTTGAGATCCAGTACGACCAGTTTCTGCGAGCCCACGGGCGACTCCGTTTCGCCTGCGACAAACCCCATGTCCAGCGCCCATAGCCAGCCATTTTGACGATCAATATAAAAGCCAAGCACGTTGCGCAGGTTCTGCGCGGGATCGGTGTTTACCGCGTTCCCCTCGCGTGACGGAAACGCCGTCAGGCGGGCAGGGCCGGACTGAACAGTCGTATCCAGAATGCTCAGCGTGGCGGGGGCGGCGGCAGAAACCAGCCGGGGCGTACTGACAAAGGCCCGGCCCTTTGCATCAAAATGGATACCGGCAATGGGCGCGTTAACCGAGCCGGAAAACCGCGTCGGCGTTTGCCCATTCTGAGAGGTATCCCAGCTCACGCCAGCATAGCTGCGCCAGCGTTCAAGGGGCTGGAGCGTCGCCGCACTGGCGAGACTCGGGAAAGCGATCAGCGCCGCCAGCGCAATGGCGGACAGACTACGGGTGCGAATGAACATGAAAAGGCTCCGGTGAGTTCAGCATTAAAGGATGGAACGGAACGTGCCGCCCTCGACGCGTACAGCCGCCCCGTTGGATGCCGCGCCCAGTGGGCTGGCTAACAGAGCGACCATCGCCGCGATCTCGTCTGCCTCAATCATTCTGGCTATCAACGAGCTGGGGCGGTAGGTCTGGAAGAAATGCGCTTCGATCTCCCGATCGGTCATATCCGGGGCAGACGCGGTCTGGCGAAGGTACTCAATAATGCCGTCCGAGCGCGTCGCCGACGGCAGCACGCTGTTAACCGTCACGCCGGTTCCCCGGGTCAGTTCGGCCATACCGCGCGAAACAGCAAGCTGCGCTGATTTGCTGACGCCGTAATGCACCATGTCTGGCGGCGTAAAGGCGCCCACTTCGCTGGATATAAAAATTACCCGTCCCCAGTTCCGCTCCAGCATGCGCGGGAAGTAGTGGCGTGAGAGGCGGACGCCGGACATCACATTGGTGTTGAACATGCGCAGCCAGTCTTCATCGTTAATATCCGCGAAGGCTTTGGCTTCGTAGAACCCTAGGTTATTAATCAGAATATCGGTATCAGGGCAGGCGGCGAACAGGGCTTCTGCTCCATTCATGGTACCGAGGTCAACGACAACGGTGGAGACCTGTGCGTCAGGCGTCGCGTCGGTGATGGTGGCCGCGGCTTTTTGCAGCTTTGCCGGGTCGCGTCCGGTAAGGGTGACGGCAACCCCTTCTTGAGCGAGCGTGCGGGCGATGGCCAAACCAATGCCTGCGGTTGCGCCCGTAACCAGCGCGGTCTTACCGGTGAGTTGAAGATCCATAGTGTTTACCCTCTGATGATGAATGCAGCTCACTTTACTCATCACTCCGGAGGGGATAAATTAGCCAGATTGAAAAACATTTGTTCCTGAAAGAGCAAAATGAGCCGCAAATTCGATTATCTCGGAGACGTTGAAGTCTTCATTACTGTCGTTGAACACGGCTCTTTTACTGCCGCAGCGGTTGTCCTTTCCACCACACCCTCTGTCCTGAGTCGCGCGGTTTCCCGCCTGGAAGCGCGTCTTGGACGGCAGTTATTACAGCGAACGACCCGCCGCGTGGGGCTGACGGAGGCCGGACGCGTTTATCTGGAACAGGCGAGGTCTGCGTTTGCACTGCTTGATGACGCCGAACGCGAGGGGCGGGGCCAGGAAGGCGATCTGACCGGTCGCGTGCGAATGAGCGTTCCAACCACCTACGGGCACTACCGTCTGCCGCCGCTGCTGGCGCGCTTTGCCCAACACTACCCACGCGTTCAGGTGGAGCTGAACATCACCAATCGCAACGTTGATTTGATTGCGGAGGGATTCGATCTGGCGATTCGCCTGGGGCAGTTGCCCGACAGTGGGTTAGTTGCGCGCAAGCTGGAGGACGCGGCGCTGCTGCTGGTCGCATCGCCTGATTACCTGCACCGCATGGGGAGCCCGCAGACGCTGGAGGAGTTGCATCGTCACACCTGCCTGCCCTTTATCATGCCGCGTACCGGGCGCATTGCCCCCTGGGTGTTTCGTGATGAGGAACGTGATATTGACTGGCTGCCGGGTTCAACTATCGAAATCTCAGAAGATGTACTCGGCGTGGTTTCGCTGGCGGAGCAGGGGATGGGGATCTGCCAGAGCTATGAATTTATCGTCCGCGACAGGATACAGCGCGGTCAGTTAGTTGAGGTGCTGCCACACCTGCGTGGACGGTCGCGGCCGTTCTCCGTGCTCTTTGCGCCACATCGACGCCAGTCGGCGGCCACCCGGGCGATGATTGATCTTCTCACCAACCAAAAATGACAAGGATATGTCCACCATGAAAAAAGAGACTTATACCTTTTGGCTCCCACTCATCGTGGGCGGTATAGCACTGCTATCTGGTTTTGTGGTCTGGTCAGTTAACGTTTATCGCGTGACATACCTTACGATCCGCGGGGAGCAGTATCTGGCCGGAGGGGCGTTGCTGCTGGCGCTGGTGCCGATGGTTATTTTTATCAGAAAGGGACGACTGAAAGGCAAGCGTGTTGCTGGCGCGATAAAACTATACCTCGGCTTCTTCATTTGCAGCCTGCCGGTTGCCATGTTCGTGATTTTTACAACGGCCTGGCTACTGGAGGGAGACTATTCCTCATGGAGCAAACCTTACCGGTATGAATCCAGTACCCGCCACAGCTGCTCGGGGGCAGAAGTTTACGAGCCGGAGTTAAAAAAAGAGATCCGCATCTGTAACCCGAAGGGTAACGTCTATTCCAACTCTACCCTGTACGTGGAAAAGCGGAGTAATGCGCTGGGGATTGTGGTGCTCTGGGCGATCACGCGCGCCTGAATCGGTGAAGCTCAGGGCGCGAAAATCACCGTTAGCCCGCCTCCAGCATCCCAAAGCTTACAATACGCGAACGGCCCAGCTCTTTCGCCCGGTATAAGGCCACGTCGGCAGCGCGCAGCAGGTTATCGCTCTGAGCGTGCTGCGGATAGCTGGCGACGCCAATCGACACATCCACCGGGCCAATCTCTGAAAGCCCATAGCGCAGCGACAGTTCATGCACGCCGTTATAAATCTCTTTGGCGCACGCCTGCGCCGCCTCTTCATCAACGCCGGAAAGCAGCACCAGAAACTCTTCGCCGCCATAGCGGAATGCCAGCCCGCTGTCGTGTACGGCGCGTTGTACGATGGAGGCCACGCTTTTGATGACCTGATCGCCCGCTTCATGACCAAAGCGGTCATTGATGCTTTTGAAGTGGTCGATGTCGATCATCAGGCAGCTTACCGGCTCTTCATTGCGCACCGCCTGCGCCATTTGGGTGCGCAGGGTATCTTCCAGATGATGACGGTTACGCAAGCCGGTGAGCGGATCGAAGAGGGCTTTTTCCAGCAGGGCATCGCGCAGACGTTGGTTGGCCAGCGCCAGACCGAGCGCTTCAGCCATCAGCTCCAGATAGGCGCGGGAAGGGGCATTTTCCGCAGTGATGTTCTGGAAGGAGAGCAACCCAATGGCTTCGCCCTGGGCAATCATAGGAACGCAGAGCGACGTATGCGTGTGCGACGCCGGCAGATGGTAGCAGGCGATATCCGGCTCGCCATTCACCGGAGGATGGCTCTGCCCACGTCTGACCGCCCAGCACTCATCGGGATGAAAAGGCGTATCCTCTCCTGGCGGCGAAAGCCACTGTGCGACGCAGCGCATCTGCCACGGATCGCGGTCGAGGATATAGAGCCGCCCGGCAATTCCCGGCGCGATATTGGGGGCGAACAGCTCCGCTACGTTAATCACGTCCGCAAAGTTCTCACACCCCTGCAGCCGCTGGGTCATGCGCGCCAGCAGCTCGCGGATGGCCCAGTCGGCGTCGCGCTCTTTTTCCAGACGCTGCCGCGCAAGGCCATTTTCACGAAAGATACGAATCGCCTGCGCCATATCGCCAATCTCATCGATCTGGTTGAAATTGGGTGTTTCTACGGCATAGTCCTGCGACGCCAGGCGATGCACCACATCGCTCAGGCGTACCACCGGGCGCAGCACGCGCCGTTTTAAGATAAAACCAAGCACAAACAGGAACAGCAGGGCGGTCAGGCCAACCATCATTTCAGAGACAGTCCGCAGCGTTTTTGATTTTTTGGTTGCCTCCTGAACGGAAGCGATCACCCGCTTGTCGAGTATCTGGCGGAAGTGTTCGATCTGATTCTGGGCGCGTTCCAGCTCCTGCTCATAGGGTGCACCGTAGAGCAGGGCGATGGCCTGCGCATCTTCTCCCTGCGCCGTGTGGGTGAGGGCGGCCTGCTGTTCGTCCTGTAGCTCATCGACGATTTTTATCCCTTCATGCAGCAGGGACAGCTCATCATCTGACGCGCCGACATCCTGCAGTTTTTCCAGCCGGAGTTCGGTACTCTTCAGCTTGTTCTCTGACTGGTTGTATTCCCTGAGAATTTGCGGATCTTTTTTAATCACGTACAGGCGGGCTAAATCAGACTGCGCCCAGATATCGGTTTCGATATCTTCCGTGAGCGCATCAAATTTCTGCCGCTGTTCAACGGCCTGACGCTCAAGGGTGTCAGCATTGGACGCCATCAGCATGATGATGCCGGAAGCGAGGGTCAGGCAGACCGTGGCACCGTAGGCCCAGTTTGTTATCGTCGCGATTCGCACCTGGTGATCCTTTTACGACCAAAGAAGGATGGCGTTCTTTCAAATTATAGAAAACGTTTGATTTAAGGCGAAAAAAAAGGCGGCACAGCGCCGCCTGTTGGGAAGGTTATCGTCAGCGGTTTATAAATCTGGAGGATTTTTCCCTTCTTCAATAAACGCGGCATCCAGCTCTTCGGCGTTACCCGCATGATCGCGACCGGAGAAGAGGTTCCAGCAGGCGATAAACAGCGCGGCAATCAGCGGGCCAATCACGAAGCCGTTAATGCCGTACAGCTCCATGCCGCCAAGCGTTGAGATCAGGATCAGGTAGTCCGGCATTTTGGTGTCTTTGCCTACCAGCAGCGGGCGCAGGATATTGTCCACCAGCCCGACGATAATCACGAAGAAGCCGACAATGAACAGCCCCTGCCAGATCTGATGCGTCGCGAAGAGGAAAATGGCAGCCGGAACCCAGACAATCGCCGACCCCACCGCAGGCACCAGGGAGAGGAAGGCCATCAGCGCTCCCCAAAGGATGCTGCCGTCGATACCGGCAATGGCAAACGCAATCCCGCCGAGCGTGCCCTGAACCACCGCGACAACCGCCGTGCCTTTTACCGTCGCCCGCGAGACGCCGACAAACTTGGCGAACAGGTGCTGCTTGGCGAAATCGGACAGAGGCAGGGAGTCGAGGATCTGGCGCACCAGGAACGGCCCGTCTTTCAACAGGAAGAACAGCAGATACAGCATGATGCCAAAGCTAATGGCAAAGCCGAACGTCCCTTTGCCGATCAGAAACGCGCTGCCCGCCAGATACTGCCCGCCCTGCAGGGCGACATCGGAGAGTTTTTTCTGGATCTGCGCGGCGTTGGTCAGGTTGTGATCCGCGAGGAAACCGCTGGCCCAGTCCGGCAGATGGTTAAAGATGCTCGCCACCACCTCCGGGAACTGGGTGTTGTTCTCCTGCAGTTTGGTGTACACCACGTTCAGCTCTATGGCGAGCGAGGAGAAGATCACCATCAACGGGATAAAGACAATCAGGCAGATAATGCCGATGGTCAGCAGCGAGGCCAGCCCGTTGCGATCCCCCAGTGCGGCGCGCAGCTTGTTTTTTACCGGGTTAAAGATAACGGTCAGAATGGCGGCCCACAGAATGGCGG
The DNA here is from genome assembly GCF_001463365.1 of Enterobacter sp. 50793107. Taxonomy (NCBI): domain Bacteria; kingdom Pseudomonadati; phylum Pseudomonadota; class Gammaproteobacteria; order Enterobacterales; family Enterobacteriaceae; genus Enterobacter; species Enterobacter sp. 50793107. The sequence goes on from NZ_LNII01000075.1 coordinate 13,250, forward strand.
AGAAGTAGGGCGATAGCACGTCGAAAAACGCCCACGTCACGAGGGCGAGAATAAAGATAAAGAAACCTTTGGTCAGTCCGTTAAAGCGCATCAGTCAGTCCTGGTTACTAAGAAACTGTGACGACTATAGAACTGATTGACGGATTTACCAACCATTGCGCCGGGGGCGCAGGCGACGCGCCGCCGGGCAATGTCAGGATGGGAGGGGTCAAATCTCCTCAAACAGCGGGCTCACCAGCGCAACGTGCGTTTTCACGCCCACCGCCAGCGCAGCCTCGTCGATGCGAAAGTGTGGATTGTGGACGTTCCAGACCGCGCCTTTTTCCTCGTTGCCGCAGCCGATGAACAGAAACGTTCCCGGGACTTTCTCCTGATACGAGGAGAAATCCTCGCTGCCAAACAGGGCCCGATCGGCAAGCTGCAGCGTTCCTTCTTCGAAGTGCGCTGCAATCGCCGCTTTGGCGATGGCATTGGTGTCGGCATGGTTGTTGCCAACGGCGTAACCCTGCTGCCAGCGGATCTCACAGCGCGCGCCGTGGGCACTGACGACGCCCTCGACAATACGCTGCACCAACTGCGGTACCTGCTCGCGCACCTGCTGATTATGAGTACGCACCGTTCCGGCCAGGCGGGCGCTGTCCGGAATCACGTTATAGCTGTCACCGGCCTGGAAGGTCGCGATGGTCAGCACCGGGGCGTTAATCGGGTCGAGATTACGCGCCACCACATTTTGCAGCGTGGTGACAACTTCAGCGCCGATTACCACCGGGTCGATGCAGAACTGCGGCATTGAGCCATGTCCGCCCCGGCCGAAGATCGTGATATCAAAATTATCGCTGGAGGCGACATAGACCCCTTCTTTCAGCGTAATGTTACCGGTAGGACTGGTCGGGAAAACGTGCAGACCGAAGATCTTCTCGACATCGTCAACCACGCCTTTCTCCACCAGTTCGCGCGCGCCGCCCGGCGGCACTTCTTCGGCAGGCTGGAAGATAAACTTGATGCTGCCGCACAGCTGGCTGCGCAGGTGGCAAAGCACTTTCGCCGCGCCCATCAGCATGGCGGTGTGGGCATCGTGACCGCAGGCGTGCATTACGCCGGGTTTGGTTGAGCTGAATGCTTCACCGCTCTCTTCCTGCAGCGGCAGGGCGTCGATATCAGCACGCAGTGCCCACATCGGGCCGGGTTTTTCACCCTGTAATACCGCCACCACGCTGTTCTCCAGCGGGCGGCTAATCGTCAGCGCCGGCAGATTCGCCAGTTCACGGGCGATAAAATCTGCGGTCGGCTTTTCCTGAAATGAGAGATCCGGGTTGGCATGAATATGCCTGCGCCAGCGGATCACCTCGTCGTGAACGTCGCGGATAAGGTTTTCAGTGCTACTTTTCATGACAGTCTCCTTCAGTCAGTCACCGGCAGTGAGGGCGCAGGTTTTTTTATCAATGGCACTATCGCCACGCCCGCGCACACCATTGCCAGTGACAAGAAAATAAATGCGCTTTCATAACTGTGGCTTTTTCCAACGAGATAGCCAATAACAACCGGTGAAACGAAGCCCCCCAGCGTCCCCCCGGTGTTTATCAGCCCGATGGCCGAGCCCATGATGTTCTCCGGCAGGCGTTTCATTGGCAGGGTAAACGCGGTCACAAAGGTGGCCATCAGGAAGATCTCCCCCACAAACAGCAGGATGCTGGCACTCACCGCCGTGGCGGTGTGGAAGATGCCGAGAATGGCAGCAGCGCTCACCAGTGCGCAGATCAAAATCACCTGTGGCTCGCGGTGGTGGAAGTATTTTCCGACCAGCCAGCCGGTGCACAACGACGAAAGCCAGATCCCCGCGCCGCCAGCCGCCACGATATAACCGGACACCTCAATCGGCATGCCCATGCTCTGGACAAAGAATTTAGGCAGCCAGGCCAAGAGGCCATAGCTTGGGATATTGATGCAAAACACCGAGAAAAACAGCAGCAGCACCGTGGGGTTACGCCACAGCGCCTCGCGTTGCCCATGTGCGGCCTGGCGTGGCGCGGGTTTCTGATACGGCACGCGCAAGGCGATCAGCAGGGCAATGGCGCAGGCAACGATCCCTAATGCCACAAAGGAGGCGTGCCAGCCCAGGTGTTCCAGCGCCGAGACGGCCACAATCGGCCCGACGGTCATCGCCAGCCCGGCGGAGGAGAGCAGGACCGACTGGGCGAAGGTGCGTTTTTCCAGCGTAAAATTGCTGACCACCGCTTTCGCGCAGGAGCAGGGATAGCCGGAATGCCCCACGCCGGAGAGAAAGCGAAACACCAGCAGCAGGCCAACGCTCATACCCAGCGCGCCAAAGCAGAGGGCGAAGATCCCCAGTGCACACAGAGAAAGGATCAGCATGGTTTTGTAGCCGATTCGGTCGTTTAGCCAGCCAGCAGGCACCTGAAAGAGAGAGTAGGCGAGAAAGAAGATCCCGGTGATATAGCCCAGCTGCGCGGTGGTAAGCCCGAACTCTTTTTCGATCGGCAACAGGGCAAAACCCATTACGGTTTTATCGATGTAGACCACGACATAACCGATAAAAAGCAAAAAAATCATCTGTGACTGGCTTTTCATTGTGTTTTCCGCCTGACGTCAGAGTGTGATGAGAATTGTTGTGTGCACTCTGAATCTAGGGGTTTACCAGACAGGAGTGAAGATATAATTTTGCTATAGGTGATGCTTTTTTGTTATAGGGTGAGCGATGAAATATCTGCCAAAACTCGGCCATCTTCAGGCCTTTCGTCAGGTGGCGCGCAGCGGCAGTATCCGTTCGGCCGCACGGGAACTGGGCGTTTCGCAGCCCGGATTGAGCCGTACATTGCGTGAGCTTGAGCAAACTTTAGGCACCCAACTTTTATTGCGCAGCAAAGAGGGGATTGCCCTTACCGAGGCGGGAATGGCGTTTTCTCAACGGGCGGAGTGGGTGCTTGAAGAGCTGCGGCGTGCGGCGGATGAAGTGGAGCAGATTAACCATTTTACTCACGGGCGTCTGACGGTGGGGTTCTCTTCGCTTATTGCGCTGACCGTCTTTCCCGATGTGGCCGAGGCATTCAAGAAAACGCTGCCCCAGGTCTTGCTGACGGTGAAGGAGGGGCAGCTCTCCTCGCTCCTGCCTGGCGTACGAAACGGTGAAATAGATATGGCTATCGGCTCGGTGGATCCGATGGCGCCGCCGGAAGGGGTGATGATCGAACCGCTGTTTACCTCGCCGTTTTGCATCATCGCGCGCAAGGGGCACCCACTGGCAGAAGCCCGCGATCTGATGGCGCTGCGTCAGGCCAAATGGCTGCTGCCGGAGTCATCCATGGGCTACTACCAGCAGCTACAAAATGAGCTCAGCCATTTTTATCGACAGGTGGATATCACCCCACTGCGCACCGATTCCGTCATCACGGGGCTGAATATGGTGCTTAACGCGGACTATCTGACGGTGGTCGCGCGGGCAATGTGTCAGCCGCTACAGCTTGATGACAAGCTGGTGGCGTTGCCCATCACCCAACTGCCGTCGGCGCAGTATTGCGCGGTGTGGTCGCAAAAGTCGGCGATGACCACCAACGCGCGTCAGTTTTTGATTCGCCTGCGCGAAGCATGCAGAGGGTTTAGCTGGTAGCGGACAGATACGACTTTTGTCTGAGCCAGAATCACAGCCGTCCGCGCCATGCTGTAAGTATCTGCTTGCGGAGGTGCTTATGGCCTGGCGTCCGATTCTGTATGTGATCCTCACAACCCATCCCCGACTCAGTGCGCGACGCGCCCGGTTGCGTCTGGTCGTCTAGCTTTTTTATGTTAATCGCGGTATAACACACCTTCTTTGGATGTTTAGATGTCCATACGTATAGAAGGTAATATGCAAACACAACAAGAAAATGGGCAGCTAAAGCGCACCATGAAAACACGCCACCTGATTATGCTCTCGCTGGGTGGCGTGATTGGCACAGGGTTATTCTTTAATACCGGTTATATCATTTCGACAACCGGGGCAGCAGGCACGCTGCTGGCCTATCTCATTGGCGCACTGGTAGTCTGGCTGGTGATGCAGTGTCTGGGCGAACTGTCGGTGGCGATGCCGGAAACCGGCGCGTTTCACGTCTATGCCGCTCGTTACCTCGGCCCGGCGACGGGCTATACCGTGGCGTGGCTGTACTGGCTCACCTGGACGGTGGCGCTAGGGTCGAGCTTTACCGCCGCCGGGTTCTGTATGCAGTACTGGTTCCCACAGGTGCCCGTCTGGGTATGGTGCGTGGTCTTCTGCGTGGTGATTTTTGGCCTTAACGTTATCTCCACGCGTTTCTTTGCCGAGGGCGAATTCTGGTTCTCGCTGGTGAAAGTTATCACCATCATCGCCTTTATTATTCTTGGCGGCGCGGCGATCTTTGGCTTTATTCCAATGCAGGACGGTTCGCCTGCGCCGGGTCTGAGCAACATTACCGCTGAAGGCTGGTTCCCGCATGGCGGCCTGCCGATCCTGATGACCATGGTGGCGGTGAACTTTGCCTTCTCCGGCACCGAGCTTATCGGCATTGCGGCGGGCGAAACGGAAAACCCGCATAAGGTTATTCCGGTGGCGATCCGCGCGACCATTGCCCGACTGATCATCTTCTTTATCGGCACCGTGTTTGTGCTGGCGGCGCTGATCCCGATGCAGCAGGCCGGGGTGGAAAAGAGCCCGTTTGTGCTGGTGTTTGAAAAAGTCGGGATCCCGTATGCGGCAGATATCTTTAACTTTGTGATTTTGACCGCGATCCTCTCGGCGGCAAACTCCGGCTTGTACGCCTCAGGGCGCATGCTGTGGTCGCTTTCTAACGAGAAAACGCTGCCGCGCTGCTTTGCCCGCGTCAATAAAAATGGCGTGCCGCTGACGGCGCTCTCCGTTTCCATGCTCGGTGGCGTGCTGGCGCTCTTCTCAAGCGTGGTTGCGCCGGACACGGTGTTTGTGGCGCTGTCGGCCATTTCCGGTTTTGCGGTGGTGGCGGTGTGGATCAGCATCTGCGCGTCGCACTTTGTCTTCCGCCGTCGTCATCTGCAGTCCGGACAGCCGCTGTCTGCTCTGCACTATCGCGCGCCGTGGTATCCGCTGGTGCCGGTGCTCGGGTTTATCCTCTGCGTGGTGGCGTGTATCGGCCTGTGGTTTGATCCGAGCCAGCGCATTGCCCTTTATTGTGGCCTGCCGTTCGTCGCCCTGTGTTATGGTGCCTACTACCTGACCCGAAACCTGACATCGCAGGAGCCTGAACATGTCGCAGAATAATCCGCTTACCGCCCTCCTTGAAAAGCAGACGTTTGTGGTGCTGGATGGAGCAATGGCAACTGAACTGGAAGCGCGCGGGTGCAACCTTGCAGACAACCTCTGGTCTGCCAAAGTATTGATGGAAAACCCGGAGCTTATCCGTGAAGTCCACCTCGACTACTACCGCGCGGGTGCGCAGGTGGCGATCACCGCCAGCTATCAGGCCACGCCTGCGGGCTTTGCGGCGCGCGGTCTGGATGAGGCACAGTCCCGCGCGTTGATCGGCAAAAGCGTGGAGCTGGCGCGTAAGGCGCGTGAAGCGTATCTGGCGGAAAATCCGCATGCGGGCACGCTGCTGGTGGCGGGGTCCGTTGGGCCGTATGGCGCCTATCTGGCGGATGGCTCTGAGTATCGCGGAGATTATGTGCGTCGCGCCGAAGAGTTTACCGCGTTTCATCGTCCGCGCATTGAGGCGTTGCTGGATGCGGGGGCGGATCTGCTGGCTTGCGAAACGCTGCCCTCCTTTGAGGAGATCAAGGCGCTGGCAGCACTTGTGGCTGAGTATCCCCGCGCCCGGGCATGGTTCTCGTTTACCCTGCGCGACAGCGAGCACCTGAGCGACGGGACACCGCTGCGGGAAGTTGTCGCGGCCCTGAAAGATAATTCGCAGGTCGTGGCGCTGGGCATCAACTGTATCGCGCTGGAAAACACCACCGCGGCGCTGAAACACCTGCACAGCCTGACGGCACTGCCGCTGGTGGTCTATCCGAACTCGGGCGAGCATTATGATGCGGTGACCAAAACCTGGCACCATCACGGTGAAGCGTGCGAGACGCTGGCGGGATATTTGCCCCAGTGGCTGGAGGCCGGTGCCAGATTAATCGGTGGATGCTGTCGCACCACGCCGAAAGATATTGCTGAGCTGACGTCTCAGCGCTAATGCCCTCACCCTGACCCTCTCCCACGGGGAGAGGGAAAAAAACAACCGCACAAAACCAACTATCCTTTCCCGCTTTTTTTCTAAAAACGAATCGTTATTAGCGATTCGTTTTAATTCCTTTATCAAAATTCCCGCGCCGGAAATACTGCCCTCATAACAACAAGGGGAGCAGACAGGATGGCAATTTCATCGCGAATTACATTACTCGGCACGCTGGCGCTGTGGGCATTTCAGGCGCAGGCGGTGGACGTCACCGTCGCGTATCAAACCTCCGCAGAGCCTGCGAAAGTCGCGCAGGCGGATAACACCTTTGCCAAAGAGAGCGGCGCAAACGTCGACTGGCGTAAGTTCGACAGCGGGGCGGCCGTGGTGCGTGCGCTTGCGTCCGGCGACGTGCAGATTGGTAACATCGGCTCCAGCCCGCTGGCGGTAGCGGCCAGCCAGCAGGTGCCGATTGAAGTTTTCCTCCTCGCTTCACAGCTGGGCAACTCCGAAGCGCTGGTGGTGAAGAAAAACATCACCAAACCGGAAGACCTGATCGGCAAGCGCATCGCCGTGCCGTTCATTTCGACCACTCACTACAGCCTGCTGGCGGCGCTGAAACACTGGGGCATCAAGCCAGGCCAGGTGCAAATCATTAATCTGCAGCCACCGGCGATTATTGCGGCCTGGCAGCGCGGCGATATTGATGGCGCATACGTCTGGGCACCGGCTGTCAATGAGCTGGAAAAAGACGGCACCGTGCTGACCGACTCCGAAAAAGTGGGCCAGTGGGGCGCGCCAACGCTCGACGTGTGGGTGGTGCGCAAAGATTTTGCCGAGAAACATCCTGAGGTCGTGAAGGCCTTTGCCAAAAGCGCCCTCGACGCTCAGCAGCCCTATATCAGCAACCCGGATGCATGGCTGAAGCAGCCTGCCAATCTCGAAAAACTGTCCCGTCTGAGCGGCGTGCCGCAAGCGGACGTTCCGGGGCTGGTGAAAGGTAATACCTATCTCACGCCTGCCCAGCAGGTACAACAGCTGACCGGGCCGGTAAACAAAGCGATTGTCGATACCGCCACGTTCCTGAAAGAGCAGGGCAAAGTGCCGGCGGTGGCGGCGGACTATAGCCAGTACGTGACCGATCGCTTTGTGAAATAAGGGGGCTGCGATGCTGAATATTACAAATCTGTCTGCTGATTACGGTGGCAAACCGGCCCTGGAGAACATCAACCTGACGCTGGACAGCGGTGAGCTGCTGGTTGTGCTTGGCCCGTCCGGGTGCGGGAAAACCACGCTGCTGAATCTGATTGCCGGGTTTGTGCCATATCAGCATGGCTCCATTCAACTGGAAGGTAAAAAAGTGGAGGGCCCGGGCGCTGAGCGTGGGGTGGTCTTTCAGAACGAAGGTCTGCTTCCCTGGCGCAACGTGCAGGAAAACGTGGCGTTTGGGTTGCAACTGGCGGGCGTAAGCCGCGAGCAACGGCGTGCAACAGCACGGGACATGCTCAAAAAGGTCGGTCTTGAAGGGGCTGAAAAACGGTTTATCTGGCAGCTTTCCGGCGGCCAGCGTCAGCGGGTTGGAATTGCCCGCGCGCTGGCGGCCAATCCGCAGCTTTTGCTGCTGGATGAGCCGTTCGGGGCGCTGGATGCCTTTACCCGCGAGCAGATGCAAACCCTGCTTTTACGCCTGTGGCATGAAACGGGTAAACAGGTGCTGCTGATCACCCACGATATCGAAGAGGCGGTGTTTATGGCGACCGAGCTGGTGCTGCTGTCCCCTGGCCCGGGGCGCGTGCTGGAGCGGCTGCCGCTTGAGTTTGCCCGTCGCTATGTCGCGGGGGAGCCGGTGCGCAGCATCAAATCCGATCCGCGGTTTATTGAACAGCGTGAATACGTCTTAAGCCGCGTATTTGAACAACGGGAGGCCTTCTCATGAGCATCGTCTTCAGCGAGAAAACGCGACGCGCGCGCCCGGCCTTACGCTGGCCTTTCTCGCGCCAGATAACACTCAGTGTCGGCACGCTGTTGGTGCTGCTGGCGGTGTGGTGGCTGGTTGCCGCGCAGGCATGGATCAGCCCGCTGTTTCTGCCGCCGCCGGGGCAGGTGCTGGCAAAACTCATCACCATTGCCGGGCCGCAGGGCTTTATGGACGCTACGCTCTGGCAGCACTTAGGGGCAAGCCTGGCGCGCATTCTGGTGGCGCTACTGGCGGCGGTGATAATCGGCATTCCGGTCGGGATCGCGATGGGCTTAAGCCCGACGGTGCGCGGCATCCTCGACCCGCTGATTGAGCTTTACCGTCCGGTGCCGCCGCTGGCCTATCTGCCGCTGATGGTGATCTGGTTCGGCATCGGTGAAACGTCAAAAATCCTGCTGATTTATCTGGCGATTTTCGCCCCGGTAGCCATGTCGGCTCTGGCGGGCGTCAAAAGCGCTCAGCAGGTGCGGATCCGCGCGGCGCAATCACTGGGAGCCAGCCGGACACAGGTACTGCTGTTCGTGATTTTACCGGGCGCACTGCCGGAGATTTTAACCGGATTACGCATCGGCCTTGGCGTGGGCTGGTCAACGCTGGTGGCGGCAGAGCTGATCGCCGCCACCCGAGGGTTAGGGTTTATGGTGCAGTCGGCGGGGGAGTTTCTGGCGACTGACGTGGTACTGGCCGGGATTGCGGTTATCGCCGTGATCGCCTTTGGATTAGAACTGGGGCTGCGCGCGCTGCAGCGTCGTCTGACGCCCTGGCATGGAGAAATACAATGAGTGAACGTCTGACCATTACCCCGCTGGGGCCATATATTGGTGCGCAGGTGTCGGGCCTGGATGTGACCCGTCCGCTGAGCGATAACCAGTTTGAGCAGCTTTATCATGCGGTGCTGCGCCATCAGGTGGTATTCCTGCGCGAACAGGCAATCACCCCGCAGCAGCAGCGCGCCCTGGCACTGCGCTTTGGCGATCTGCATATCCATCCGGTTTATCCGCATGCGGAAGGGGTGGAGGAGATTATTGTGCTCGACACGCATAACGATAATCCGCCGGACAACGACAACTGGCACACGGATGTGACGTTTATCGAGACGCCACCTGCAGGGGCGATTCTTTCGGCGAAGCTGCTGCCGGAGACGGGCGGCGATACGCTGTGGGCCAGCGGCATTGCGGCCTTTGAGGCGCTGTCCGCACCCTTCCGTACCCTGCTGAGCGGCCTGCGGGCGGAGCATGACTTTAAAAAATCATTCCAGGAGTACAAGTACCGCAAAACAGAAGCGGAGCATCAGCGCTGGCATGAGGCGGTTGCGAAACATCCGCCGCTGCTGCATCCGGTCGTGCGCACCCATCCGGTAACCGGCAAGCAGGCGCTGTTTGTGAATGAGGGATTCACGACGCGGATTGTGGACGTGACGGAAAAAGAGAGCGAGGCGCTGTTACGTTTCCTGTTTGCGCATATCACCAAACCGGAGTTTCAGGTGCGCTGGCGCTGGCAGGAGAACGATCTGGCGATCTGGGATAACCGCGTGACGCAGCACTATGCGAATGCGGATTATCTGCCACAGCGTCGGATTATGCAGCGGGCGACAATTTTGGGAGATAAGCCGTTTTACCGTCCTTGAACCATCGCACCCGTAGGCCGGGTAAGGCGTAGCCGCCACCCGGCAATTGTGCACCGTTCTTGCCGGGTGGCGCTGCGCTTACCCGGCCTACAAATAACCGCACAGTTAAAGGTGCGCCTCAATATACCGCTGATAGCGGTTTGCCTTGAGGTAGCACAAGTCCACCAGCACCAGCCCGTCGATGCAGTTGTTGAACGCCGGGTCGCTGCCAAAATCGATAAACTGCACGCCGCCGGGTTCACACAGCTCGGAATACTGTTTGTAGAGCGGTGGAATACCGCACCCCAGATTACCGAGCAGGGATTTCAGCTTCGTCAGGTCATCCACGTAATCGACCCCGCCAAACTGCGCCAGCACGTCTGGCAGGGAGGCCGGATAAGGCTGACGTGACGCGGCTAAGGGATGTGTCGCCGGGAACCAGAGGCGGTAAAACGCCACCAGCAGATCCCGTGCGGCAGGCGGTAAGCCACCGGAAATCGAGACCGGGCCAAAGAGGTAGCGGTAGTGCGGATAACGTGCCAGATAGGCACCAATACCGGACCACAGATAGTCCAGACCGCGACGACCCCAGTAGCGCGGTTGAATAAAGCTGCGCCCCAGTTCAATACCGTGTTCCAGCACGTCCTGCATTTTATCGTCGTAGTGGAACAGACTGTAGCTATAAAGCCCTTCCAGACCGCGTTGCTCGACCTGTCTGGCAGTGGGCATAAAGCGATAGGCGCCGACGATCTCCAGATCGTCTTCATCCCACAGGATCAGGTGCAGATAGTCATCGTCGTAACTGTCGGTGTCCCGACGTTTACCGCTCCCTTCCTCCACGGCGCGAAACGCGATCTCGCGCAGGCGTCCCAGCTCGCGCAGCAGGGGAGCCTCTTCCTGTCCGTTGCGTTGCCACAGATAAATGGTTTTGCCATCGCTGGTTTTGCCCAGACATTCGGCCTGGGCCAGTTCGCGCTTCAGCGTGGCCCGGTCTTCCGGACGGGCAATGGCGCATTGGGTTTTAAAGACGCCAGGCACTCCCTTGCCAAGACGTATCACGTGCTGACGGCACTGCTCGGCCATCTCACGCGATGAAAGGGTTGTGCTATACCAGTGATGCCAGGCTATCTGCTGGCCGATCTTTATCGGTAGCTGGCTGTGGCGGCGGCGGAACATCTGCTGCATCAGCAAGAGCATCGATACGGTGGGGGACACCAGCGTGCTGGCATAAAAGAGCAGGCTGTTGTGTGCCTGAATATGCACCGGCAGCAGCGGTACGCGCAGCTTACTGGCGAGTTTAATAAAGCCGGGGTGCCATTTTTTATCGCGGATCCCTTTGCGCGTAGGACGGGACACTTCTCCCGCCGGGAAGAAGATCAGCACCCCTGCGTTTTGCAGATGTTGTTCCATCTGCATCAGGGACGTTTTTGCCGTTCTGCCGCCCATATTGTCCACCGGAATAAACAGTGAGCTAAGCGGTTCAAGGTGGGTCAGCATCCGGTTAGTGACGACTTTCACATCGCGCCGTACACGGGAAACGGCATACATCAGCGCCAGCCCGTCCAGCGTTCCTGTTGGGTGGTTGGCAATAATCACCAGCGGGCCATGTTCAGGGATTTGTTCGAGATCGCGGGCGGAAACGGTGCAGAGAATATCGAGGTGCTCCAGAACCTGCTCCACCATATCCAGGCCTTTCAGATGGCGGTGTGTCGCGGCAAATTGCTGGAATTCTTCTTCGTAGAACAGTCTTTTTAACAGACTTTTTTGCCAGGGTGCAGGCCTCGCCTGAGGCCAAAGGTCGTCGAGAACGCTATCGAGACTAAACATGGTTACTCCTCCTGCCGTCTTGCTCAGACAGTAGAAGGGAGAGATGTCGGTTGTATTGCAGTTTGGTGAAGATTAGCGCAGAGAGGAGGCCGGGTAAGGCGAAGCCACCACCCCGCGCTAAAGCGGATTAACGCAGAATTTTCTTCTCGGCCAGATCCAGCGCAAAGTAGCTGAAGATCAGATCCGCGCCAGCACGTTTGATCGCGCCCAGGCTTTCCAGGATCACTTTCTCTTCGTCGATCGCACCCGCCTGCGCGGCGAATTTGATCATCGCGTACTCGCCGCTCACCTGGTATGCACCCAGCGGCAGTTCGGTGCGCTCGCGAATGTCGCGCAGGATATCCAGATACGCGCCAGCCGGTTTCACCATCAGGCAATCTGCGCCCTGGGCTTCATCCAGCAGCGATTCACGGATGGCTTCACGGCGGTTCAGCGGGTTCATCTGATAGGTTTTGCGATCGCCTTTCAGCGCTGTACCGGCCGCTTCACGGAACGGACCGTAGAACGAAGAGGCAAACTTGGTGGAGTAGGACATGATGGCGGTATCAGTGAATCCGGCCGCATCAAGCGCCTGGCGGATCGCCTGAACCTGCCCGTCCATGGCAGCGGAAGGTGCGATGAAATCCGCACCGGCTGCTGCAGCTACCACCGCCTGCTTGCCGAGATTCAGCAAAGTGGCGTCGTTATCGACACCGTGATCGCACAGCACACCGCAGTGGCCATGAGAGGTATATTCACAGAAACAGGTGTCTGACATGACGATCATTTCCGGCACGGTCTCTTTGCAGATCCGCGACATCCGGGCGACCAGACCGTCCTCTTTCCAGGCATCGCTGCCGGTAGCGTCAGTGTGGTGGGAGATGCCAAAGGTCATCACCGAGCGGATCCCCGCATTGGCAATACGTTCGATCTCACGCGCCAGATATTTTTCCGGAATGCGCATCACGCCTGGCATGGCGTCGATGGCTTTGTAGTCATCGATCTCTTCTTCAACAAAAATCGGCAACACCAGATCGTTTAAGGTCAGTGTTGTCTCTTCAAACATAGCGCGCAGTGCAGGTGACTTGCGCAGACGACGGGGACGAGCAATTAAATCGGTCATGATATGCCTGACGTTTGTGGAACAAAGAAGGCTAGTGTACATGAAAGTGGGGGAGAGGGTTTTACGAAAGTAGGCTTTTTGTTAATGCGAAATGGGGGTTGCGATGTTTCACATGGTCAATATATATAACCAGCGTCAGCCTGTTTTTCAAACGCTCGAGATATTGGTGCTATTTCTAAATTGAAGTAAATACATCATTAATAATGATCTATTATTCTTTATTATATTTTCTATATTTATGTCAGATGATTTTAATTCGCTGTTTTTATAGTGTTTATTTATAATTTTTAATGTCGTTGCATTTTTTTCATGTTATTAGTCTGGATACGGACTTAATGGAATCATTCATTGAACCTTTTCGAAATGAAAATGCATAATTCCCTCCGCAATACAATGTTGCCAAATGATTTGATGGACAAACTTGCTTACGTCCCTGAGGAGGGATGACCCAATGCAAACATGGAAAAAGAAACTGGTTGTATCACAACTTGCATTAGCCTGCACCCTGGCTATCGCTTCTCAGGCCAATGCGAAAGATATTTCTGGTGCCACATATAATACCTTCGGATATGATAATACAGCATCAACACCCTGGTATTATGGCTACGCTGACTGGGATTACTCGGATGCCACCCACGACGGTGATATTTATCCGGTGATTAATAAGTCAACGGTGAACGGTGTTATTTCGACGTACTACCTTGACGATGGTGTCAATGGAAGAGCGAATGCGCTGAGCATTTCTAACAGCACCATTAATGGCATGATCACCTCAAAGTGCATGACCGCCACGTGTGCTGATGGGGTTGATACGGACGGCACGACCCATACGCAGTACGATCGTTTTAGCCTGACCGTCGATCACTCCACCATTAACGATACCTATGAGCATTATGCGTATGATGTTCTCAATGGTGACAACACCGAAACCCACTATCTGGATACCTACGGACTGGGTAATGCGATTACGCTGGATGTGGAATCGGATATTGTTATCCAGAACAACTCCCACGTTGCAGGTATCACGCTGACTCAGGGTTACCATGAGCTGGACAATACCCCGTATGACGGCGTTGAAGGCGTTGCGGATAGCAGTAATGTCTTTACTAACACCCTGGTGGTCAAAGACTCTGTTCTGACCTCTGGCGCATACAGCGATCTGGGTACCAGCGGGTTCTATGGTCAAACCGCGAAGCCGAGCGACTACGGTGAAACCAACGCGACCGGCGCAGATGACGCGGCACTGATCGTCGCGGCCAGCGCGTCTGACAACGCTATGCAAACCACCGCCACCTTCGATCACTCTACCGTTACCGGCGATATCCTGTTCTCCAGCACCTTCGACAATAACTTCTACGAGAATGGCGACCCGGCAACCGATACCACTGAAGACGGTGTGTATAACCCAACCACCAACGGCTGGGATGGTACCGATAAGCTGGATGTTACACTGACCAACGGCAGCAAATGGGTTGGCGCTGCACAATCCAGCGTTGAAGCGATCGGCACCGCGCAGATGTATGGTGAGGGTTACAGCAGCGTTGACTGGAGAACCTTGTCGCCAAACAGCATCTGGCCTGATTCCACCTACGACACCAACGGTCACGTTGCAGGTGAAGAGGTCTACCAGAGCGGTCTGTTCAACGTCACCCTGAACAACGGTTCAGAGTGGGATACCCGCAAACTGTCTAACATCGACACGCTGGCAGTGAATAACCAGTCGCAGGTCAATGTTGAAAACTCTGGCCTGCTGGCGGATTCCATCACCCTGACCAACGCCTCTACCCTGAATATTGGCGACAGCGGTGCAGTGGCGACAGACAGCCTGTATCTGGACAGCTATAGCCGTGCCGCGCTGACGGAAGAAACGGCTGAACTGTATGCCAACACCATCACCGTCGACAACGGTGCGGAACTGGCACTGGGCCTGGGTCAGGTGGACACGCACAACATGGTGCTGACCGATGGCGGTGTGCTGAACGTTGCCAGCCGTGACTACGTGCTGAACAGCGATCTGAACAACGCCCGCTTTATCACCAACGACAAGAGCAAAGCAGATTACGACTATGGCGTCGTGGCGCTTAACTCAGACGGTCATCTGGCGGTGAACGGTGATGTGGCAGGTAACTACACCGTGCGTATCGACGATGCGACCGGCGCCGGTTCTGTTGCTGATTATAAAAACAAAGAGATCATCCGCGTTTATGACAATAACGCAGACACTGCGGCCCGCTTTACGGCAGCAAACAAAGCCGATTTAGGTGCCTATACCTACCAGGCGCAGCAGAAGGGTGACACGGTTGTTCTGCAGCAGAAAGCGCTGACTGACTACGCCAATATGGCGCTGAGCATTCCGTCAGCGAATACCAATATCTGGGATCTGCAGCAGGATACCGTTGGAACCCGTCTGACTAACAGCCGTCACGGTCTGGCCGATAACGGCGGGGCGTGGGTGAGCTACTTCGGCGGCAACTTTGACGCTGACAATGGTGTTATCAGCTACGATCAGGACGTAAGCGGGATTATGGTTGGTCTGGATACGCAGATTGACGGTAACAACGCGAAGTGGATCGTGGGTGGCGCGGCAGGTTTCGCGAAGGGTGATATCAGCGATCGTACCGGTCAGGTTGATCAGGATAGCCAGACGGCGATGATCTATGCCTCTGCGAAGTTTGCCAACGATGTCTTCCTCGACAGCTCCCTGAGCTACACCCGCTTCAATAACGATCTCTCCGCGACCATGAGTAACGGTCAGTACGTGGACGGTAATACCACGACAGATGCGGTTGGTTTCGGTATGAAACTGGGTTATGACTGGAAACCAAACCTGTCCGGCTACGTCACGCCTTATGCGGCAGTGTCTGGGCTGTTCCAGTCGGGTGACGACTACCGCTTGAGCAACGACATGCGAATTGATGGCCAGTCTTACGACAGCCTGCGCTATGAACTCGGTGTCGACGCAGGGTATACCTTCAACTACGGCGGCGATCAGGCTCTGACGCCATACGTCAAACTGGCATATGTGTATGACGATGCTGATAACAATGCGAACGTGAATGGCGACAGCATTGATAACGGCGTTGAAGGCTCTGCGGTGCGTGTGGGCCTGGGCACACAGTTCAGCTTCACCAAAAACTTCAGTGCGTACACGGATGCCACTTACCTGGGCGGCGGCGACGTTGACCAGAACTGGGGCGCCAATTTGGGTGTGAAATATACCTGGTAAAGTATAAAAGCGGGGGAATATATCCCCCGCTTTGTCATCTAAAAAAAATAATATTGAACCGACAAATACGGATGTCCAGAGGTCTGCATGAAAGTTAATGCGAAACCACTTTCTGAATTAAGCCGGCTCGAACAGTGTTTGAAAGTAGCCAGTACCCCATTTAAATCTGCTCCCCAGCAGATTATTTCAAATGATGATAATGATGAACCCAGCACCTTTGTATTACAGACCGGCGTTATTGAAATCTATCGCCGTTCAGACGAGTTGCTGATTGGCATTGCTACTGCGCCCTTTATTCTGGGGCTGACTGCAGGCATGCTTGATTACAGCAAGGAATATCGGGTCGTTGCCAAAAATCCGTGCACAGGCTTTTATTTACCTGCTTCGACCTCTCTGCAGCTTATTCAGCAAAGTTCTCTCTGGAAAGAAGCTTTCTGCTGGCTGTCCTGGATTAAATCCATTCTGGAAAAGCGGGACAGGCAACTGGTAGGAAATAACTCCTATCACCAAATCCGCGCCATGCTGCTGAATATGGCCGAATGGGATGAAACCCTGCGCTCAAAAATTGGTGTGATGAATCATATTCAACAAAGTACGCGCATTTCGCGTTCGGTTGTGGCTGAGGTGCTCGCTGCGCTTCGACAGGGTAACTACATCAATATGAGCCGGGGCAAACTGGTTAGCATCAACCGTTTGCCCACGGAATATTAAGGCTGGACGGAGGCGGTAAGCACCTGGGCTTTATTGGCGCTGAGCTCAGCCACTAAGTTATTGATCCCATCGCTCATATTGACGAAACGGGTATTTGGCGAGCGGGTGACCACCACAAAAGCGCCTACGTTGGACTGGGGGATCATTGCCATATAGGTAATGAATCCTCCACCACCCCCCGTTTTCTGAATAATGCCCGGACGGCCATTTTTAGGTGCCATATATACCCAGCCCAGACCGAGGGCGTCGGCTTTGCCCGGCACGTCCATACCGATCACGCGGTGCAACTGGCTGCGCTGGTAAATCAGCGTCTGCATTCGGTCGGCCTGATGGCTGCGTGAGTAGAAGTCTGATGAGAGGAACTGCTGCATCCAGCGCATCATGTCGCCAGGGGTGGAATAAACCCCGCCGCTGCCGATGGCTGCCAGCGTGTTGTTACACGGGCTGGCACCTTTTTCGGCGACCATCAGACGGCGGCACTGATCCGGTGATGGGGTGAAGGTGGTGTCCTTCATGCCCAGCGGGCGCGTGATCTGCTCTTCAAACAGCTGCGTATACGGTTTGCCCGCTGCCGTCGACAGCGCATCGGCCAGCAGGTCAAACGCCAGGTTGGAGTAAGAGGCCTGAGAACCGGGCGCGGACTTCAACGTGGCTTTGCTCAGGTAGTTCCAGCGCTGTTCACGCGTTGGCCAGACAAAAACGTCGCGATGCGCCGCACCCCCTGGCTGTTCGCGAGGCAGGGCGCTGGTATGCGTTGCCAGGTTGACCAGCCTTATCGGCGTCCCCTGATACGTCGGGACACGTGCGCCCGGCGGAGCATACTTGCTGAGCGGATCGTCGAGTTTCACCACGCCCTGGTCCAGCAATTTCACCAGCATTTCGCTGGTCATCAGCTTGGTCAGGGACGCGATGCGGATGACGGAATCCAGCTGCGGATGAACATTATTACCGGGACGCGTTTCACCGAAACTGCGAAACACGCGCTGATTACCGTCGATGACGACCATCGCCATTCCCGTCGCGCCGCTGCCGTAATAAATCAGGTTCGCGTAGCGATCGGCAATATCTGATGCCAGAACGGGCGCCGTCAGCGGTTGGGCTGCCTGGGCGGTTGAGAAGCTCACCGCACACAGCGCGGCGAAAAAGAGCAGACAACGTTTCAACGAAAAGCATCCATAGTGTGAATGAGGAAAGTAATGGGTATTTATACTACTAAACCGTACGGTGCAATGCCCCGAATTACATAACGATAACCAGAAAAACGTAACTGCGAGTAAATCAGAAGAATTTACTTACTGTCAGTCTCCCATTTTGTGACATCGGCCTTATGATAGAGGGCTGTGTTACTCAATCTTGCGGAGAAGGGTATGTCCGGAAAGCGTGTGGTTATGGTTGTCGATATGCAGCAGGGGGTGTTCGAAACGCCTCGTCATCAGCGTGAAAAATGTGTTTCATTGATCAATCAGCTTACGCAGGCAGCCGATCGGGTGATTTTTATTCAGCATACCGAGCCCGGCGGTCTGGAAGAGGGCAGTGACGGGTTTGCCTTGCTGCCAGAACTGCATCAGCCTGCAGATGCCCTCTACGTGACCAAGACGGCCTGCGATGCGTTCTATAACACCTCGCTTGAAACGCTGCTCCGCGAGCAGGGGATCCGGGAGTTTGTCATCTGCGGTTGCGCTACTGATTACTGTGTCGATGCCACGTTCAAGAATGGCGTCAGCCGGGGCTACCACATCACCGTGGCGGAGGATGCGCATACCACCGCGAATCGCCCGGCGGCCGAAGCCCGCATTCTGATTAACCACTACAACGACGTCTGGCGCAACTTCATTGCGCCCGCAAACCCGCCCGCGGTGAAACGCACCGAAACAATTCTTGAAAACTGGAAAGCGAACTAATAATAAACCCTCGGGTCTGACCTTTTTGCCTGCGCCAGGCACCTGGCCCAGGCAAGATTTTCGTGTGGTGATGTGTTGAGCACAGCAACAGCCATAACAACAAGAAGGATGTATCATGTTTAAGTCTTTTTTCCCAAAGCCGGGGCCATTTTTCCTGTCGGCATTTATTTGGGCACTGATCGCTGTCATTTTCTGGCAGGCCGGCGGCGGAGCGTGGTTGACGCGCATCACGGGCGCGACGGGCGAAGTTCCCATTAGCGCGGCGCGTTTCTGGTCGCTGAGCTATCTGCTGTTTTATGCCTACTACATGGTCTGCGTAGGGCTTTTTGCCCTGTTCTGGTTTGTCTATTCGCCACATCGCTGGCAGTATTGGTCGATTCTGGGCACGTCGCTGATCATCTTTGTCACCTGGTTTCTGGTGGAAGTGGGAGTGGCGGTTAACGCCTGGTATGCCCCGTTCTACGATCTGATCCAGAGTGCGCTGAGTTCACCGCATAAGGTGACTATCAATCAGTTCTACCATGAAGTTGGCATTTTCCTCGGTATTGCCCTTATTGCGGTGGTGATTGGCGTCATGAACAATTTCTTTGTCAGCCACTACGTCTTCCGCTGGCGTACCGCGATGAACGAACATTATATGGCGCACTGGCAACACCTGCGTCATATCGAAGGCGCCGCACAGCGTGTGCAGGAAGACACCATGCGTTTCGCCTCGACCCTTGAAGACATGGGCGTGAGCTTTATCAATGCCATTATGACCCTGATTGCCTTCCTGCCGGTTCTGGTGACGCTCTCGGCGCACGTGCCGGACCTGCCGATTGTTGGTCATCTGCCGTATGGCCTGGTGATTGCCGCTATTGTCTGGTCATTAATGGGAACAGGGCTGCTGGCCGTGGTGGGGATCAAGCTGCCTGGGCTGGAGTTTAAAAATCAGCGCGTTGAAGCGGCGTATCGTAAAGAGCTGGTGTATGGTGAAGATGACGCCAACCGCGCCTCGCCGCCAACCGTACGTGAACTGTTTGGCGCCGTGCGTCGCAACTATTTCCGTCTTTACTTCCACTATATGTACTTCAACATTGCGCGCATTTTGTATCTGCAGGTGGATAACGTTTTCGGTTTGTTCCTGCTGTTCCCGTCCATTGTTGCGGGTACGATAACGCTGGGTCTGATGACACAGATCACCAACGTATTTGGTCAGGTTCGCGGGTCGTTCCAGTATCTGATTAGCTCCTGGACCACGCTGGTGGAACTGATGTCCATCTACAAACGTCTGCGCAGCTTTGAACGCGAGCTGGACGATCGGGATCTGCAGGAAGTCACCAATACATTTAGCTAAAACAGGGAATTGCTATGTCTTTTGCCGTACCGCGTACATTATCGCTCTCTTTACTCGCCGCACTCGTGCTGGCGGGGTGTGCCGAAAAAGGGGCCGCCCCGCTTAAAAAAGGTGAGAAACCTGTAGATGTGGCGAGCGTGGTGCGGCAAAAAATGCCCTCTACGGTGAAAGACCGCAATGCGTGGGCCGAGGCGTTAGCGAAGACCTTTGAAAGTCAGAAAATTGCCCCTACCGAGGAGAATATCTGCTCGGTGCTGGCAGTGGCGCAGCAGGAGTCGATGTACCAGTCAGATCCGGTGGTGCCGGGGCTGAACAAAATTGCCTGGAAAGAGATCGACCGTCGCGCGGAATCGATGCATATCCCGGTGTTCCTGGTGCATACCGCCCTTAAAATCACCTCGCCAAACGGCAAAAGCTACAGCGATCGGCTGGACACGGTGAAAACCGAGAAACAGCTGAGCGCCATTTTTGATGATTTCATCAACATGGTGCCGATGGGGCAGAAACTGTTCGGCTCGCTTAACCCGGTGCATACCGGCGGCCCGATGCAGGTCAGCATTGCGTTTGCCGAGCAGCATACGGACGGTTATCCGTGGAAAATCGACGGGACGGTGCGCCAGGAAGTCTTCTCCCTGCGTGGCGGACTGTGGTTTGGCACGTACCATCTGCTGAACTATCCGGCGAGCTACAGCGAGCCGTTGTACCGCTTTGCTGACTTTAACGCGGGCTGGTATGCCAGCCGAAACGCGGCGTTTCAGAGTGCGGTCAGCCGTGCCAGCGGGGTGAAACTGGCGCTGGACGGCGATCTCATCGCCTACGGCAGCAGCAAGGCGGGGACAACGGAACTGGCGGTGCGCAAACTGTCAGCAACGCTTGGCATGAGCGATAGCGACATTCGCCGTCAGCTGGAGAAAGGGGATAGCCTGGCGTTCGAGAAGACGGATCTCTACAACAAGGTTTTCGCGCTGGCCGAGAAGAAGAGTGGAAAAGCGTTACCGCGGGCAATCCTGCCGGGTATTCAACTGGAAAGCCCGAAAATCACGCGTAACCTGACAACGGCATGGTTCGCCAAACGCGTCGACGATCGTCGGGCTCGTTGTATGGGACGTTAATGGCGACGACGCAGGCGTACGACTAACGCGACAACACCAAGAATCAGACAACCCGCGAGGAAGGGGACAAGGCCAAACAAGGTGCTCACACCCAAACCAATCTCAACCCGTGGGCGTCCGTTATCCTGCACCTGCATCAGATGTTCATAGACGCCAGGCGCGTGAACCAGCATGTTGAGAAGCTGAGAGCCTGCCCAGAAGCAGAACAGGACAAACAGGGCATACGCAATATTACCCGCAGTGGAGGTTTTTGGTGGTGTGCCGCCAAAAATCGGTTTCGACAATGTAAAGTCAGCCATAAAGACCTCCGGAAATATCACTCTGTTAATACGCTTCGCACACGGTGAGTTTGACAGGTCATAGCATTTGTCAATATCAGAATCGTGGTAATTTCCCCTGCGGAATTCTCCTGGATTGTCGATTTCTGCAGCACATCACAAATTCATTACTTAACTGAAATTGCGTCGTGTTTCAGATTTTCCGCATCTGCCACAGACCCGATCGTAAAACTGTGAGAGGATGTCTTTTTTTCCTGCCGGAGTTGTTATGAAGCTCACGTCCAAACTACGCCGTGACTGGCACTACTACGCCTTTGCTATCGGGCTGATCTTTATTCTTAACGGTGTCGTAGGGCTGCTGGGGTTTGAAGCCAAAGGATGGCAAACCTATGCTGTCGGGCTGGTGACCTGGGTGATCAGTTTCTGGCTGGCTGGGTTAATTATCCGCCGTCGTCCGGAAGAGACGACAGCGGATGAGGCGGAGACGGTGAAAAGAACCGATTAACCGTTTACTGAACTTTTGAGTGCGCTGTCAGCGGCGTGACGCTCCAGCGCCAGTTCGATCAGACGGGTGATCAGCTCAGAGTAACCCAGACCGCTGGCCTGCCACAGTTTTGGATACATGCTGATGTTGGTAAAGCCCGGCAGGGTGTTGATTTCATTAATCACCACCTCATTATCTGGCGTCAGGAACACATCCACACGCGCCATGCCGCAGCAGCCAAGAGCCTGATAGGCGTTGATGGCGATCGCCCGGATCTTATCGTTGATGGCCGGATCGATATTTGCCGGCACGACGACCTGAGCGCCTTTATCATCAATGTATTTGGTGTCGTAAGAGTAGAAATCGCTGTTTAACACCACTTCACCGCAGGTGCTTGCCTGTGGGAAATCATTGCCCAGCACCGCGCACTCAATTTCACGGCCTTTGATACCCTGTTCAACCACGACTTTGTGGTCAAACTCAAAAGCCAGACGAACGGCTTCGGTGAACTGCGCTTCGCTTGTCACTTTGCTGACGCCAACGGAGGAGCCCTGGTTCGCAGGCTTCACGAACAGCGGCAGACCCAACTGGGCGGAAATCTGGCTGAAGGTGTATTTATCGCGGTTGGCGCGGGTGAGCGTCACGAACGGGGCAACGTTCAGCCCGGCATCGCGCAGCAGGCGTTTGGTGACGTCTTTATCCATACAGGCGGCGGAGCCCAGCACATCGGAGCCGACAAACGGCAGGTTTGCCATGCGCAGCATACCCTGCAGCGAACCATCTTCGCCCAGCGTGCCGTGGACGATTGGGAACACGACGTCAATCTGAGCAAGAGCCTGTGCATTACCGGCGTCGATAAGTTGCCCCTTCACAACGCCAGGAACGGTGGCGACGCTGATTTCAGAAGGATTAAGGGCGATATGTGCCGGATCGTTGGCGTTTAACAGATACTGGCTCGCATCGTTCACATGCCACTGGCCCTGTTTATCAATGCCCAGCAGCACTACGTCGAAACGGTTTTTATCAATCGCATCGACAATATTTTTTGCCGACTGCAATGAAACCTCGTGCTCCGCTGATTTTCCCCCAAAGACAATACCTACGCGCTGCTTTGCCATCTTACTCTCTTCCAGTCTGACGAAAAGCCAATAACATACCACGATGCCCTGCGGGTTTCGCGACCTTCTGCCATAATGTTTTGGGAGTAAAGAGGGGGGAGTGTGAAAGGCAAAACGCTGCTGATCGTTTTCATTCTGGTGGCAGTCGCAACGGTGGGTTACCGCTGGTTGCCGTCTCACTACAACCCTTTTACGCCGCTCTCGCTTGACGACCCGCCAGGCCCAATTACTCAGTACAAACTGCGGCGCCTTACCCCCGAGGCGTGTGCCAGCCTGTTATCGCAGGCCAATCAGAAGGCCCTTATTCGCACACAGCCTGTCGCCGACAGCGCCGGAGCATGCCCCCTTCACAACGTGGTGCGCGTGCGTGACTTCGGGCCGGTCAGCCTGAACAGCAGCTTTCTTGCCAGCTGCCCGCTGGCGCTGAGTTCTGCACTGTTTGTCAGCCAGCAGGCCCGGCCACTCACCAAAACCTGGACCGGAAGCGAGCTGGTGCGCATTGAGCACCTGGGCAGCTACGCCTGTCGCAATATTTACCACCGCCCTGATGCAAGACGCAGCGAACATGCCACGGCAGAGGCGCTGGATATCAGCGCGTTTCGGCTGGCGAACGGTGAACGAGTCACCATTCTGCACGGCTGGAGATCGACCAAAACGCAGCCGTGGCTACAGGCGCTGCTGACGGCGAGCTGCGGCTACTACGGGAACGGCCTGGGGCCGGAGTATAACGCGGCGCACGCCAACCATTTCCATCTGGGAATGCGCGGCTTTGGACTCTGCCGCTAAAGCATAATCTTCCGCCAGAAATTGGATGATTTGTGACATATTTCACAAATATGATGACTGGGAAGATAAAACACCAAAGTCAGCAAGGCCGCATCTCTGGCACGGCGTAGATGCCGGTAACTTGCTAATCTGTCGGCGCATTTGCCTAAAAATGAAGACTATTTCTTTTATGGAATCCTGGAAAGTTAACCTCATCTCGGTCTGGTTCGGGTGTTTCTTCACCGGGCTGGCCATCAGCCAGATTTTGCCCTTTCTGCCGCTGTACGTCTCGCAGCTGGGTGTGACCTCGCATGAAGCCCTTTCCATGTGGTCGGGGCTGACGTTCAGCGTGACGTTTCTGGTTTCCGCCATTGTGTCACCCATGTGGGGGAGCCTGGCGGATCGAAAAGGGCGCAAACTGATGCTGCTGCGCGCTTCGCTGGGAATGGCAATAGCCATCCTGCTGCAGGCCTTTGCCACTAACGTCTGGCAGCTGTTTATCCTGCGGGCGATCATGGGGCTGACATCCGGCTATATTCCGAACGCCATGGCGCTGGTCGCTTCACAGGTGCCGCGTGAACGTAGCGGCTGGGCGTTGAGTACGCTCTCCACCGCACAGATCAGTGGCGTTATCGGCGGCCCGTTGTTAGGCGGCTTTCTGGCCGACCACGTAGGGTTGCGCGCCGTCTTCTTCATTACCGCTATCCTGCTGGTGATCAGTTTTCTGGTGACGCTGTTTCTGATCAAGGAGGGGGGGCGCCCGGTTGTCAGTAAATCTGAACGCCTGAGCGGCAAAGCGGTCTTCGCCTCGCTGCCATATCCCGGGCTGATGATAAGCCTGTTCGTAACCACCATGGTGATCCAGCTCTGTAATGGTTCGGTAGGCCCGATTCTGGCGCTGTTTATAAAATCGATGGAGCCAGACAGCAGCAATATTGCGTTTCTCAGCGGGATGATTGCTGCCGTGCCGGGCGTATCGGCGTTAATCTCTGCGCCGCGGCTGGGAAAACTGGGCGACAGGATCGGTACGGCGCGTATCCTGATGGCCACGCTGATTTTTGCCGTGGTGCTCTTTTTTGCGATGTCGTTCGTCACCTCACCGCTTCAGCTCGGCGTGCTGCGATTCCTGCTCGGCTTTGCCGATGGCGCCATGTTACCTGCGGTGCAGACCTTGTTGGTGAAATATTCAAGTGACCAGGTGACAGGGCGTATTTTTGGCTATAACCAGTCATTTATGTATTTAGGTAATGTTGCCGGTCCGCTTATTGGTGCATCCGTTTCGGCGATGGCCGGTTTTCGTTGGGTATTTGCGGCCACGGCGATTGTGGTGTTGATCAATATTATCCAGCTGGCGATTGTGCTGAGACGCCGTCGCCAATTAGAGCAGGCGAGAGCGGCGCGTTAATCATTTGCTGTAATGTATTATATATTCTTATGGTTGCCGCATTTTTATATAACTAAATGCGGCTTTTTCTAAAGAGAAAAACGTTTCGCTGCTTGCCATTCATCTTTATTTTGGCAGCAGCATCACTTTTGCATAAGATAATACTTTTCTCCTCTTTGCATTATTCATTCTGAATGCTAAGTTCAGAAAAAACGCATAAGGAAATAGCACGATGAAAAATCTCATTGCTGAGTTGCTGGTCAAGCTTGCACAAAAGGAAGAAGAGTCAAAAGAACTGGTCGCCCAGGTCGAGGCGCTGGAAATTGTCGTTACGGCGTTGCTCCGACAAATGACACAACCGCAGCAACAGGCGTTAATCGATAATGTAGAAAGCGCACTGGACAAGGCTCGCCCCGATTCGCTGGTCCCCGCTGAAGATGCGGAGATGCTTCAGCAATACGTAAAGAAGCTATTAAGGCATCCTCGCAGCTAGCCTGCTGAAAGAGAATGGCCTGTCATAGAATGGTCATGCAGGATGCCTGTCGTCGCTCTGTTTTTATTTTTGGCCTTCGCACTGGGAGAAAAGAATTTAAACAGAGCCTCTATTTCATCTCATGCCTCTCGCTATTAAATACCCTAACGCGTCAGGCGA
Organism: Enterobacter sp. 50793107; assembly: GCF_001463365.1. Lineage (NCBI taxonomy): Bacteria > Pseudomonadati > Pseudomonadota > Gammaproteobacteria > Enterobacterales > Enterobacteriaceae > Enterobacter > Enterobacter sp. 50793107. The sequence goes on from NZ_LNII01000075.1 coordinate 38,894, forward strand.
AACCGGGTAATGAACAGCGTGCCGCGCCAGAGATGAAATAATGCATAAACCCGAAGAAAATCATTGTCGCAGGGTGGTTTTTTTCCCGCAACGAACCAGACTTAATGTGGAACTTCACATAAAGGATGGTGCAATGAAAACAACAATACTGGTTACCCTGTTTTCCGGCCTGTGCCTGATCGCCTCAGCGCATGCGGAAGAGAAAACCTTAACACCTCAACAGCAGCGTATGACAACCTGCAACCAACAGGCGACAGCAAAAGCGCTGAAAGGGGATGCCCGTAAGACATATATGAGCGATTGCCTCAAAAATGGTGCATCCAAACCAGATGAAAAAAGCCTGACGCCGCAGCAGCAAAAAATGCGTGAATGTAACGCTCAGGCCACGCAACAAATGCTGAAAGGCGACGATCGCAGCAAGTTTATGAGTGGTTGTCTGAAGAAACAGGCATAGTCCTATCGGGTGAGTCCTTACGGTGACTCACCCGAAATTTCATACTTTCTCCGCATCCCCCCTCTCTATAATTTGGGAAAATGTTTCAGAATATTCCCAAAATATGATGAACGACGAAAACTTTTACAATAAAGAGCGTATTGGGGAAGAGTGGCTTCAAAACCTTTCTCAGGATGACGCGCACCGTACCGGCATACGCTTTGCCCGGCGAGTCCGTCTGGCGCGAATCGTTGGCCTGGCGGCGATGTTTTTTCCCATTGCCGGTGTACTGGTGACCCATTTTTTGCCGGGCGGCTGGTGGTTATTACTGGTGAGCTGGGCTTTTATCTGGCCGCATCTTGCCTGGCAGTTTACCTGCCGCTCATCTCAACCTTATCAATGTGAAATCATCAATCTGAAGGTCGACGCTATTTTTACCGGGATCTGGATTGGCCTGATGGGCGTGAACGCTCTGCCATCGGCTGCGCTGGTTATGATGATGGGCATGAATATGATGGGATCCGGCGGCTGTCGCCTGTTTCTCGCAGGCATTGCCATAACCACGTTATCCGCTGTCGTGACGCTGAAGCTAACCGGAAATGTTGTGGTGCTCTCTTCCGGATCGTTGGAGTGGTGGCTGACGCTGCCGGTCTTGATGATCTACCCAATACTCTTTGCCTGGGTGAGCCATCAGACGGCCATTCGCCTGGCGGAAAATAAGCGAAGACTTGAGCTGATGAGTACCCGCGATGGCATGACGGGCGTTTATAACCGGCGCCACTGGGAAACGTTGCTGCGGATGGAGTATGAAAAGTGCCGACGGGATCATGGTCAAACCACGATCCTGCTTATCGATATCGATCACTTCAAGAGCATCAATGATACCTGGGGACATGATGTGGGCGATGAAGCGATCATTGCTATCATTCGTCAGCTGCAGATGACGCTGCGGGCCGGAGATTATATTGGCCGTTTCGGTGGCGATGAGTTCGCGATCATCATGTCCGGCACCCCGGCAGAAAGTGCAATTGCGGCGATGTCCCGCGTTCACGAGCGGCTGAAAAAACTGTCGTTACCCTGTGCCCCAAACGAACGGCTTCGCATCAGCGTGGGGGTTGCGCCATGGGGAACACAGTTTGCCCATTACCGCGAGTGGTTAAAAGCGGCAGATATCGCGCTTTATAAAGCCAAAAATGCCGGACGCGGACGTACCGAGGTGGCCGCCTGACATCCGGCTTAGTTTGGTCAGGACTTACTCAGCTTCTCTGACTTTTCCATGCATTTCGCCATCGCTTCAATGACTGCCGCACGGAACCCGCGCTCTTCCAGCACCCGCACCGCTTCGATGGTGGTACCGCCAGGCGAGCAGACCATATCTTTCAGTTCCCCTGGATGCTTACCGGTTTCCAGCACCATTTTGGCTGAGCCCATCACCGCCTGTGCGGCAAATTTATAGGCCTGCGCACGTGGCATACCGCCAAGCACCGCAGCATCCGCCATCGCTTCCAGGAACATGAAGACATACGCAGGAGCAGAACCACTCACGCCCACAACCGGATGGATCATCGACTCGGCAATCACTTCTGCTTCGCCGAAGCAGCGGAAAATGTTCAGCACATCGGCCACATCTTCCGTGGTCACCAGCGCGTTAGGGGTGATGGAGGTCATCCCGGCATTGACCAGTGAAGGGGTATTGGGCATTGCGCGAACAATTTTACGGTCATGACCCAGTGCACGGGCCAACTGATCGAGCGTCACGCCTGCGGCAATCGACACCACCAGCGTGTCTTTATTCAGGCTGGAGGTGATCTCGCTCAGGACTTTGATCATGATGTTCGGTTTAACCGCCCCAAAGACGATATCGGCGACCTGGGCCACTTCCTGCGCGCTTTCGGCTGCGTTAATACCATACTCATCACGTAACGCCGCGACTTTATCCGGTGATGGTGTATAGACCCAAATCTGACCCGGCAGGACCTGCCCGCTGGCGATCAGGCCACCCAGGATGGCTTTGCCCATGTTACCGCAGCCAATAAACCCGATTTTCTTGTCCATCACGTTTCTCCGTCGTTATGCGTTGTTTTCTCTGATTGATAGCTTAACAACGAAATGCAGGCGACAATAGTCGCCAGTATCAATAGGGGAGACATTATGGCGATTTGGGTTGATGCGGACGCATGTCCGAATGTGATTAAAGAGATTTTATTCCGCGCTGCCGAGCGTGTTCAGATGCCGCTTACGCTGGTGGCAAACCAGAATATCCGCGTACCGCCTTCCCGATTCATTCGTGCGTTGCGGGTTCCTGCCGGTTTTGATGTGGCGGATAACGAGATCGTACGGCTGTGCAGCGCGGAAGATCTGGTGATCACGGCGGATATTCCTTTGGCCGCAGAGGTACTGGAAAAGGGCGCCGCAGCGCTGAACCCGCGCGGGGAGCGTTACTCACCAGCAACCATCCGGGAAAAACTGACCATGCGCGATTTCATGGATACGCTTCGCGCCAGCGGTGTGCAGACCGGCGGGCCAGACAGTTTATCTCAACGTGACCGCCAGCAGTTTGCCGCAGAGCTGGATAAGTGGCTGCTGGAAGTGAAACGTCGCACTGCTAAATGATAATCATTGTCAATATGTGGTACAGTATGGCAGTGACAGGGTTGTCATTCCGTACCGCTTTGCAGTAAAGTAAACGCAACATCTTCTGCAATTATTTCTTTACACTCTTCAGCCATCCGGCATCAAGGGGAAACACCTGGTTATGACCCAACCCATCTTTTTAGTTGGCCCCCGCGGCTGTGGGAAAACCACCGTTGGCCTGGAGCTGGCGCGTGCCTGTCAACGTCATTTTGTTGATACCGACCACTGGCTGCAGACTCAGGCCGGACAAACCATCGCGGATATCGTCGAAAAAGAGGGCTGGGAGAGCTTTCGCAGCCGTGAAACGGCCGCGCTGGAAGCGGTAACGGCACCCGATGCGGTGATTGCCACAGGTGGCGGAATTATTCTGGCGGAATATAACCGCCGCTATATGCGTGAAAAAGGGATAGTGATTTATCTCTGTGCGCCCGTGGCTGCGCTGGTGGGGCGTCTGGAAGCGTTTCCGGAAGAGGGGCAACGCCCTGCGCTGACCTCCAGACCGCTCAGCGAAGAGGTGAGCGAAGTGCTGGCGGAGCGCGATGCGTTATACCGCGAAGCGGCACATCACGTGGTGGATGCTTCCGCGTCGCCCGAAGAGGTTGTGATTCAGATTATTACCGCCCTGCGTTTGGCTTGTGCCAGCTAACCGCCGTCTATACTTATAGCTCTGACATAAAAAAAGGATGAGCTATGCCAACCAGACCTCCCTATCCGCGTGAAGCACGTATTGTTACCGTTGAAAAAGGCAATGGCGATCAAACCGTGACCTGGTATCAACTGCGTGCCGATCACCCTAAACCCGACTCTCTCATCAGTGAACATGAGACTGAACAGGAAGCGCTGGATGCGAAACGGCGCTACGAAGATCCCGATAAGTCATAAATGTTTTCCTAAACGCTCCAATACCGTGCCTGAATCACACTTTTTACTCATCGCTAATGTTAAGCAGGAGTTAATATTTAGTTATTACAGGTAGCTCCGTTACCGGCAGGTGATCTTTACATTTCGGGATGGAGATCACCTGCTACGCTTGGTGCTGTTTTGTTGAAAAAACGAACTGTGCAGCGTAGTGAGCCTGTACCTGTGTAATAAGTTTTTGTAGTAATGGAAGGCGAAGACGATGAAGGCAACGTTGGCGATCATCACTATTGGTGTGGTCCCTGTAAGCGAAGTGTTACCGCTCTTAACCGAGCATGTATCTGAACAACAGATCACGCATCTCAGCCTGCTGGGGAAGATGAGCCGGGAAGAGGTCATGGAGGACTACGCTGTAGAGGCGGGGGAGGATCCCCTGGCGACGTTATTAAGCGACGGTAAACTGGCGCATGTTTCACGACAGAAAATTGAGCGCTCGCTGCAGGCAGTAATAGAAGTGCTCGATAATCAAGAGTATGACGTTATTTTGCTGATGAGTACTGCTCCCATTAAGGGACTCATGGCGCGTAATGCGATTTTACTCGAGCCGATGCGAATCATTCCGCCGTTGGTGGCATCCATTGTGGACGGACACCAGGTGGGGGTGATTGTGCCCATTGAAGAACTCATGGACAACCAGGAAGCAAAATGGCACGTGCTTGAAAAAACGCCCCTGTATGCGCTGGCCAATCCTTTCTGGGACAGTGAGGCCAAACTCATTGCGGCCGGGAAGGAGCTACTGGAGCGCGGGGCCGATGTGTTGATCCTCGACTGCCTGGGGTTCCACCAGCATCACCGCGATCTACTGCAAAAAGCGCTGGATGTGCCGGTACTGTTGTCGAACGTTCTGATGGCGCGTCTGGCCTCAGAACTCCTTACCTGATGATTTTGCGTGACAGGTCATGAGCATGGCCCCTATAGTGAATTTTTATCTAAAAATATAAGGGCCAGTTCATGCTTCAAAGTAACGAATACTTTTCCGGTAAAGTGAAATCCATTGGTTTTACCAGCAGCAGCACTGGCCGCGCCAGTGTCGGCGTGATGGCTGAAGGGGAGTACACCTTTGGTACGGCCGAAGCTGAAGAGATGACGGTGGTAAGTGGTGCGCTTAACGTCTTACTGCCGGGTGAAACGGAATGGAAAGTTTACTCTGCCGGCGAAGTTTTCAACGTCCCTGGCCACAGTGAGTTCCATCTGCAGGTTGCTGAACCGACCTCTTATCTGTGCCGCTATCTGAAATAATCTTCTTCCCTCTCCCCGTTGGGGAGAGGGTCAGGTTGAGACGAAATTATCTCTGCGCTTCGCCGCCGAGGCCTTCTACCAGATTTTGAATCAACGCGGCCAGCTCGCCGGTCATCAGGATAAAGTCCGCATCAAAGCGCTGGGCGTAATCTTCACGATCGATATCTTCGTTCTGATCGCGCAGTTCATCGCAGAACTTCAGGCGCTTAACAGAGCCATCGTCACACATCACAAACTGAATACGCTGCTGCCAGTCGAGCGCCAGTTTAGTGACCACTTTGCCTGCTTCAATGTGGACGGCGATCTCATCGCTCACCAGATCCTGCTTTTTCGCACGAATGACACCGCCATCTTCAAGCAGGGCTTTCAGTTCGGCTTCATCGAGGATCTGGAACCCTTGCGCTGCCGTGCCGCTGCGAACCCATTCGGTCAGGGTTAACTCGATAGGCGTTTCCAGCGCCAGTGGAACCACCGGCAAAGAGCCGATGCTCTTACGCAGCAGGGCCAGCGTATCTTCCGCTTTTTTGGCGCTGGCGCAGTCCACCATGATCAGCCCGTTGACGGTATCGATCCACATCATGGTCTGGCTGAAGCGGCTAAACGCGCGCGGCAGCAGGGAGTGCAACACTTCGTCTTTCAGGGAATCTTTTTCGGTCTTTTTCAGCTTGCGGCCCTGTTCGGCTTCAAGCTTGAAAATTTTCGCTTCCAGCGCCTGCTTCACCACCGGCGTGGGCAGGATTTTCTCTTCTTTACGGGCGCAAACGATGATTTGACCCGTGCTGCTGGCGTGGGTCAGGGCATCGCTTTGTGAACCCATTGGCGGAACCCAACCGGTTTTTGCCATATCCTGGCTTCCGCAAGGGGAAAAGGTATAAGCGGCTAACTGTTTTTCCATCTCTTCTGCACGCAGCGAAACGTCGCGGCTGAGACGGTAAACCATCAAATTTTTGAACCACAGCATGATAATTTCCACGGCCTTGTCGTTAAATCAGCGGGCATGATAACGAATTGTCGCATCGCTTGCATTGCTAATCGGGAAGCGTGCTTCTACTCTGTTGATAATCAAAATAATGAGGAGAGTCTTGTGCGTATTGGGATTGATTTGGGCGGCACCAAAACTGAAGTTATCGCACTGAGCGAGCAGGGGGAGCAGCTTTTCCGTCACCGCCTGCCCACGCCGCGCGACGATTATCACCAGACTATCGAGACGATTGCCCGGCTGGTTGAGATGGCAGAGCAGGCGACAGGACAGACCGGCTCCGTCGGGATGGGCATTCCCGGGTCCATTTCGCCTTATACCGGGGTGGTGAAAAATGCCAACTCCACCTGGCTCAATGGCCAGCCTTTTGATAAAGATTTGAGCGCGCGTCTGCAGCGTGAGGTGCGTCTGGCAAATGATGCGAACTGTCTGGCGGTATCAGAGGCGATTGACGGTGCGGCGGCCGGTGCCCAGACCGTTTTTGCTGTCATCATCGGTACCGGCTGCGGGGCCGGTGTGGCGTTCGGCGGGCGTGCGCATATTGGCGGTAACGGTACGGCAGGCGAGTGGGGACATAACCCATTGCCATGGATGGATGAAGACGAACTTAAATACCGTACTGAAGTGCCGTGCTACTGTGGAAAGCAGGGCTGTATTGAGACGTTTATCTCCGGCACCGGTTTTGCCACCGATTACCACCGCCTGAGCGGTCAGCCGCTTAAGGGTAACGAGATCATGCGTCTGGTTGAGGAGCAGGATCCCGTGGCGGAACTGGCGTTGAGCCGCTACGAAATGCGCCTGGCGAAATCGCTGGCGCATGTGGTGAACATTCTCGATCCTGATGTGATTGTGCTGGGCGGTGGGATGAGCAACGTTGACCGGCTGTACGCGACGGTGCCTGCTCTCGTCAAACAGTGGGTCTTCGGCGGCGAGTGTGAAACCCCAATCCGTAAAGCCGTCCACGGTGACTCCAGCGGCGTGCGCGGCGCAGCGTGGTTATGGCCGGAATAAAAGCAAAACGGCAACGCACGTTGCGGTTTTTTATGTTTGTACCCTCTCCCTGTGGGAGAGGGCCAGGGTGAGGGCACCAGACCGCGCCGATCCGCCTTTCACTGCACCGCAAACTCCTTATCCAGCCTGCTATACCCCAGTCCATTAATCTTCTTCACTTTGATTTGCACCGGAATACGCTCCTTCATAGCCTCGACGTGGCTTATCACGCCGATGGTTTTCCCGGTGGCATTCAGCGCGTCGAGCGCATCCAGCGCGGTGTCCAGCGTCTCGCTGTCGAGCGTGCCGAAACCTTCATCCAGGAACAGCGAATCGATTCGCGTTTTGTGGCTCACCAGGTCGGAAAGTGCCAGCGCCAGCGCCAGACTGACGAGGAAGCTTTCGCCGCCAGAAAGCGTGCGGGTATCGCGTACGGCATCGGCCTGCCAGGTATCGACCACCTCCAGCTCCAGTGCGTCGCTGACTTTACGCTGCAGCAGATAGCGCCCGTGCAGGCGGTTAAGCTGCTGGTTAGCGAGCCAGACCAGATTATCCAGCGTCAGACCCTGGGCGAATTTACGGAACTTGTCGCCGGTGCTGGAGCCTATCAGCGCATTCAGATAACCCCAGTCCTCGGCCAGACGTGAGGCCTCGTCAATTTGCTGCATCAGCGCCAGCTGGTGCTGGCGGTTATCGCTGTCCTGCTTAAGCTGCTGGCGGATCTCCCCCTGATGAGTGGTGTTCTCACGAAGCTGCTGCGCCAACTGCTGTAGCTGCGCATGCAGGGTTTGCGCGTCGGCGTCCAGCCCTTCCGGTTGCTGATGCTGGTGGGCCTGTAGCTGCTGTTCAGCCTGCCCGCTAAGCGCAATTGCCTGCTGAAGCTGGCTCTCCAGCGTCTGCTTGCGTTGTTCAAGACGGCGGATGGTCTCCTCATCCAGCAGCGCGGCGAGAAAGGCCTCGCGATCGGCGAAGCAGCTTGCCGCCAGCGCGGTGGCAAATTGCGCTGTGGCGTGTTGTAGCCGCTCGCTTTCCAGACTCTCCTGCTGCTGCAGGGTGGCAAGCTGGCTTTGCAGGGACAGGCATTCGTCGTGGATCTCGCGCCAGTTCTCAGGAATGGCCGGTTCTGCCTCGGTGTCATCGCCTGGCGGAAGCGTGTCGAGCAGCGGTTTCAGGGTATTAATGCGCTCCTGAATCGCAGCATACTGCGTCTGTTTTTCCTGCCACAGGCTGAATTCCGTTTCCCGGGCGTACAGCCAGGCGGTCTCTTCCCCCTCTTCAGGAACATACAGCGACAGCGCGAGCAGGGCGTTTTCCAGTGCCTGACGCGTAGCCGACAGCTGCTGCTGGTACTGACGCTCCTGCGCTTGCTGTTCGTTAAGCTGGTTTTGCAGCGTCAGGCGCTGGCTGAGCTGATAGAGCTGACGTTCGTACTGTTCCTGTTCGTTCATCCATGGGGCGATATCTTCCTGAATATTCAACGAGATATTCAGGTCTGCACAGACCTCCTGCCACTCTTTAGTGAGTGCTTGCTCTTCCTGAGAGAGCGCCTGCGCTTCGTCTGTTGCTCGCTGGATCTGCTGCGTCAGGGCATTGACCTGTCCCAGCACCAGCAGACCCTCCTCTTTAAGCGCGACGACCTCTTTTTCCAGCGCGTCCCGGCGCCGCTGGTTATCGGTGAGCTCAAGCGCCTGATACGTCTCAATCGCGGGATGTTCACTGGAGCCGCACAGTGGGCAGGGTTTTCCGGCCTCAAGCTGCGAGCGGTAGCTTTCCAGCTTTTTGATCGTCGCTTCGCTTTCACACAATGCTTTCAAATCGACATAGTGCTGGTTTTTTTCTTTGTACTGCTGGCGGCGCAGCGTCAGCGTTTCATTGAGTTTTACCTGCTCGGACTGCGCTTTTTGCCGGGTATCCGCGTTCTCTTGCAGCCGTTTTTGCAGCGGCTGATAGCGGGCATGAAGCGTGGTCAGGCGCTGGCGTAAAGGGCGTGACCGGGACTGTTGCTCCATTGCCGCTGCCACGTCATCCGCCGTCAGCGTCAGGGGGTTTTCCGGCATCCCGGCGAGCTTCTGACGTAATTCAGCAATACGGGCTGCAAGCGTGGCAATCTGATGTTTATCGCGGTTCAACTGCGCAAAATGGGCGCGCCAGCCAGCAATCTCCTGGCCCCACACGCGGTAACGTTCATGCTCCGCCAGCCATGTTGCCTGGATCGTAAGGTCACTCTGCAATTGCGCATGGGTACGCAGCGCCGTATGACGGATGCGTGAGCGCTGCGCGGCTTTGGCCTGTAAGCGAGTATTTACTTCGACAATGCGCTGCTTTGTCTGCGCGAGGCGCGTGGTTTGTTCTTGCTGGCTATCCCACAGGGGGCGAAGCTGGGCGGCGGGCTGCGCAAGCTGGAGCTTGGCCAGCTCAGGCGCGGCGTCGGTCAGAGCCTGCTGCGCCTGCTGTTGCAGGAGCATAACCCGCTGCTGCTCTCGAATAAGCTCGTCGTTGCGCGTCAGCCACTGAAAATCGCGCTGTTGGTTCTGCTGCTGAGTCAGCAGGGTTTTCTCTTCGTCAGTAAGTGCCTGCAAACTCTGCTGTAACTGCTGCTGTTGCGCTTCGCTCAGTAGCACCACCCCTGCGGCCTGCGCCTCGCACATCTCAAGCGCGTTACGGGCGGCCTTATGTTTCTCGAACACCATCGCTGAGATCTGACCGTAGATCTCGGTGCCGGTCAGCTCTTCCAGCAGTTCGGCGCGATCGCCCGGTTTAGCGTTGAGGAAGGCGGCAAACTGCCCCTGGGAGAGCAACATTGAACGGGTAAAACGGCTATAATCCAGCCCGGTGAGCGCGGCGGTTTGCTCCAGTTTGTCCGTCACTTTATCTGCCAGAATTTTACCGTCTTCACAACGCGCCAGTTCAACGCGCGGTGCCTGCAGGTTTCCATCTGGCTGATTGCGCGCGCGGTTCTGGCTCCAGAACGCACGATACGCTATGCCTTTTACCTCAAACTCCACCTCGGCCAGGCACTCGGCGGTATCGCGGGTCATCAGGTCGTTTTGTGCCTGGGAGACTTTTTGCAGACGCGGCGTTTCGTGGTAAAGGGCCAGACAGATGGCGTCGAGCAGGGTCGTTTTCCCGGCACCGGTCGCGCCGGTAATGGCGAACAGCCCGTTGCTGGCAAACGGCTCGGCGGTAAAGTCAATTTTCCACTCGCCCTTAAGGGAGTTGAGGTTTTTCAGACGCAGGCTCAGAATTTTCATGCGTTTTCTTCCTCATCGCTGAGCGCGTGCAGGGTATTAAGGAACAGCTCGTTCAGCCTTGCGCGCGTGGTGTCGTCAATCTCTTCCTGCGACAGTCGGCGTTCAAATACCTCTTCCACCCTCAGTTCGCTGAGCGTTTCACGCTGCGCACCCAGCAGAATTTTCTCGCGCTGTTCGCGGCTGCGGCGAACCAGTAAGACCTCGACGGGCAGATCTTCCGTCAACGCCTGAATTTTACGCTGCATATCATGCAGGTAGTCGTCGGTCGTGATTTCAATATCCAGCCAGATGGGCGGATTTTGTTCGACACCGCGCCACTGCTCCAGTTGGGCGGTAATCGCCGCCAGATCGCCCTTCAGCACCGCCAGCGGTTGGGTGACGGGAACCTCCAGCGACTCCACGGCACTGAGTTTGCCCTCATTAAAGCTCACCAGGTGCACACATTTGGCTTTGCCGGTCTCATCAAAACTGAGCGCAATGGGCGAGCCGCAGTAGCGAATGTGCTCGCAGCCGCCGATGACCTGCGCCCGGTGAATATGCCCGAGCGCGATATAATCCGCTGGCGGGAAATTTTGCGCCGGGAAGGCGTCCAGCGTACCAATATAGATGTCACGCACCGCGTCACTTTTACTGGCGCCGACGGTAGTAAGATGCCCGGTGGCAATCACCGGAATGGCCTGTTCGCCGCGCAGGGCGCAGGCATCCGTATGTTGCTGGTGATAATAGTCCGTGATGCTCTGCAACAGATGCTGCTGCTTTTCCCCGCCGGACATCCCCGCCTGGCTTTGCACGATATCGCGTGGGCGCAGGAAGGGCACCGGACACAGCACCGCTCCCGGTGTACCGTCACGTTTTTTCAGGATCTGCGGCGCATGACCGGCGCTGGCTACCACGGTCGTGTTAAGGAAGGCCAGGATATCGCGGGATTCATTCAGCGTTGCGACGGAGTCGTGGTTACCGGCGACAATCACCAGATGACAGCCGGTTTGTTGCAGATTTACCACGAAGCGGTTGTAGAGCTCACGCGCATAGCTTGGCGGCGAACCGGTATCAAAAATGTCACCCGCAACAATAATCGCGTCCACCTCGTGCGATCGGGCCGTGTCCAGCAGCCAGTTCAGGAACGCTTCATGCTCCGCTGCCCGGCTTTTGCTGTAAAAGTTTTGACCCAGATGCCAGTCCGAGGTGTGTAATATGCGCATAGCGAATCCGTGGCAAAAAAAGGGAATGGGGATTATAAACTTTCAGAAGCTGGAAAATAACCGCTGTAATAAAACAACAGTTTGCCATTTTACGTGGTACTGTTTTTCATAAATCTGTCATAAATCTGACGCATAATGACGCCGCATTACAAACTTGTAACTTAAATAAGATAAGACAGGGCAAAGTATGGCGAGACGTATTCTGGTCGTAGAAGATGAAGCTCCAATTCGTGAAATGGTGTGCTTCGTGCTCGAACAAAATGGCTTCCAGCCGGTCGAAGCGGAAGATTATGACAGCGCGGTGAACCAGCTGAATGAACCCTGGCCCGATCTGATCCTGCTTGACTGGATGTTGCCTGGCGGCTCCGGACTGCAGTTTATCAAACACCTCAAGCGTGAAGCGATGACCCGCGATATCCCCGTTGTCATGCTTACCGCGCGCGGTGAAGAGGAAGATCGCGTGCGCGGCCTTGAGACCGGCGCGGATGATTACATTACCAAACCCTTCTCACCGAAAGAGCTGGTTGCCCGTATTAAAGCTGTGATGCGCCGTATTTCACCGATGGCGGTGGAAGAGGTCATTGAGATGCAGGGCCTGAGCCTTGATCCCACCTCGCACCGTGTTATGACGGGCGAAAATCCCCTCGACATGGGGCCTACCGAATTCAAACTCCTGCATTTCTTTATGACTCACCCGGAGCGTGTTTACAGCCGCGAGCAGTTGCTGAATAACGTCTGGGGAACTAACGTGTATGTCGAAGACCGGACGGTTGACGTACATATCCGCCGCCTGCGTAAAGCGCTGGAACTGAGCGGCCACGATCGCATGGTACAGACGGTCCGCGGCACGGGTTATCGTTTTTCTACCCGTTTCTGAACAATGACAGGAGTGTGACGCGTGCTGGAACGTCTGTCATGGAAAAGGCTCGTCTTTGAACTGATCTTATGTTGTATTCCGGCCTTCATTTTGGGGGCCTTTCTTGGATACCTGCCGTGGTTTCTGCTGGCGTCTGTGACCGGGCTGCTGATCTGGCATTTCTGGAACTTACTGCGCCTCTCCTGGTGGTTGTGGGTTGACAGAAGTATGACGCCTCCCCCAGGAAGCGGGAGCTGGGAGCCTCTGCTTTACGGCCTGCACCAGATGCAGATGCGTAATAAAAAGCGCCGTCGCGAGCTGGGAAGCCTGATTAAACGCTTTCGCAGCGGTGCGGAATCGCTGCCGGATGCGGTGATTCTGACCACGGAAGAGGGGACAATCTTCTGGTGTAACGGTCTCGCCCAACAGCTGCTGGGCCTGCGCTGGCCGGACGATAATGGCCAGAATATCCTCAACCTTCTGCGTTATCCGGAGTTCACGCAGTATCTGAAAAAACGTGATTTCACGCGTCCGCATAATCTGAAGCTCAACAATGGCCGCCATCTTGAAATACGTGTAATGCCCTACAGCGATCGGCAATGGCTGATGGTGGCGCGCGACGTCACCCAGATGCACCAGCTGGAAGGGGCACGACGCAACTTCTTCGCCAACGTGAGCCACGAGCTGCGCACGCCGCTGACGGTGCTGCAGGGCTATCTGGAGATGATGCAGGAGCAGACGCTTGAAGGTGCGCCGCGTGAGAAGGCGCTGCATACCATGCGCGAGCAGACGCACCGTATGGAAGGGCTGGTGAAACAGCTGCTGACGCTGTCGAAGATTGAGGCGGCTCCGACGCTTGCCTTAAATGACACTATCGACGTACCGATGATGCTGCGGGTAGTGGAGCGCGAAGCGCAAACCTTAAGCCATAAAAAACATCATCTGACCTTTGACGTCGATAACAGTCTGAAGGTGCTCGGGAGCGAGGATGAACTGCGGAGTGCTATCTCTAACCTGGTCTATAACGCGGTTAATCATACCCCGGAAGGAACGGATATTATGGTGCGCTGGCAGCAGACACCAACGGGGGCCGAGTTTAGCGTCGAGGATAACGGGCCGGGCATTGCGCCTGAGCATCTTCCACGTCTGACCGAGCGGTTTTACCGGGTAGATAAAGCCCGTTCCCGGCAAACGGGGGGTAGCGGGCTGGGGCTGGCCATTGTGAAGCACGCGGTGAATCACCATGAAAGCCGCCTCGATATTCAAAGCACGCTGGGCAAAGGAACCCGTTTCAGTTTCGTTATACCGGAACGATTAATTGCCAAAAAGATCGCCTGACGGCGGGTGTGTCATTTTACCTTTCCACGGGCCAGCTATTGCTGGCCCGTTTGCTTTGCAGTAAAGCGAAACGCGAATGAATTTTATACGGCTGGTGCTTTTTTGTTCGCATGATTAGCCATGGCTTTTTCATGATATTAGCGAATTATTCTGGTTGGTATTTTTATGCTGGCATATTGTTCTGGTTTTACGATCCCTCCTTGCCTTTAAACGTTATAAGCGTTTAAATTGCCCCCCAGATACTGTCAGACCGACTGTATTTGCGTGGTAAATCGAAAAACTATTCTTCTCCACGCCAGGACGGGAGCATATCCCGCTGAAATTGAGCAAAATTTCCGCTGTATCGTCCCATTGGGGATGGCGAAAATCTCAATATATTCAACACCACATCCACAGGCAGTAAGGTTTTATGACCCATCACTTAAAATCGCGTGACATCATCGCGCTGGGCTTTATGACATTTGCGCTGTTCGTTGGCGCAGGCAACATCATTTTTCCCCCAATGGTTGGCTTACAGGCGGGTGAACACGTCTGGACAGCAGCATTTGGTTTCCTGATTACTGCCGTGGGCCTGCCGGTGTTGACCGTGGTTGCGCTGGCGAAAGTTGGCGGCGGCGTTGATAGCCTCAGCACCCCTATTGGTAAAGTGGCTGGCGTCCTGCTGGCAACGGTGTGTTATCTGGCCGTTGGCCCGCTGTTTGCGACCCCGCGTACCGCGACAGTCTCCTTCGAAGTGGGGATTGCGCCACTGACCGGTGACGGTGCGATGCCGCTGTTTATCTACAGTCTGGTTTACTTCGCTATTGTGATTCTGGTCTCCCTCTATCCGGGAAAACTGCTGGATACCGTGGGTAACTTCCTGGCTCCACTCAAAATTATCGCGCTGATCGTGCTGGCGGTTGCGGCCATTATCTGGCCTGCGGGTCCTATCAGCAGCGCGATGGATGCCTATCAAAACGCGGCCTTCTCTAACGGATTTGTGAACGGCTATCTGACCATGGATACGCTGGGCGCGATGGTGTTTGGTATCGTTATCGTGAACGCTGCCCGTTCTCGTGGCGTAACCGAAGCGCGTCTGCTGACCCGCTATACCATCTGGGCTGGTCTGATGGCCGGTGTGGGCCTGACGCTGCTCTATCTGGCGCTGTTCCGCCTGGGTTCCGATAGCGCCACGCTGGTCGATCAGAACGCGAATGGTGCGGCAATTCTGCACGCTTACGTCCAGCACACCTTTGGCGGTGCGGGCAGCATGCTGCTGGCGGCCCTGATCTTCCTGGCCTGTCTGGTGACGGCGGTTGGCCTGACCTGTGCCTGTGCGGAGTTCTTTGCGCAGTATCTGCCACTCTCTTACCGCACGCTGGTATTCATCCTCGGCATCTTCTCCATGGCGGTGTCTAACCTCGGTCTGAGCCACCTGATTCAGGTCTCCATTCCGGTGCTGACGGCCATCTATCCGCCGTGTATCGTGCTGGTGGTGTTGAGCTTTACGCGCCCGTGGTGGAACAACTCCTCGCGAATTATTGCGCCAGCCATGTTTATCAGCCTGATTTTTGGTATCCTTGACGGGATTAAAGCATCAGCGTTTGCTCACATCCTGCCAGCCTGGACACAGCGTCTGCCGCTGTCTGAGCAAGGTCTGGCCTGGCTGATGCCTACCGTTGTTGCACTGGTTCTGGCCATTATCTGGGACCGTGCTGCAGGGCGTCAGGTCGCATCGAACGCCCATTAATCAACGGCAACAAACTGTTTAACCACGGGGCTTAAGGCCCCGTGGTTTTTTGTTTTTTTCGTGTTGAATGGCAAGATTTAAATGGAAAGCACTAACAAACTCAAACGTGGGCTGAGCACGCGCCACATTCGCTTTATGGCGCTCGGCTCCGCTATCGGTACCGGTCTTTTTTATGGCTCGGCAGATGCCATCAAAATGGCCGGTCCAAGCGTTCTGCTGGCCTACATCATCGGCGGCGTGGCGGCGTATATCATCATGCGTGCGCTGGGAGAGATGTCGGTTCATAACCCTTCAGCCAGTTCATTCTCGCGCTATGCGCAGGAGAATTTAGGCCCGCTGGCCGGGTTTATCACCGGCTGGACCTACTGCTTCGAAATTCTGATTGTGGCCATTGCCGACGTCACCGCCTTTGGCATTTACATGGGCGTCTGGTTCCCGGCGGTTCCGCACTGGATTTGGGTGTTGAGCGTGGTGCTGATTATCTGCGCCGTCAACCTGATGAGCGTGAAGGTCTTTGGAGAACTGGAGTTCTGGTTCTCCTTCTTCAAGGTTGCCACCATCATCATCATGATTGTGGCCGGTTTCGGCATCATCATCTGGGGGATCGGCAACGGCGGCCAGCCAACCGGTATTCATAACCTCTGGAGCAACGGTGGTTTCTTCAGCAACGGCTGGCTCGGCATGGTGATGTCGCTCCAGATGGTGATGTTCGCCTACGGCGGGATTGAGATTATCGGGATCACCGCCGGGGAAGCCAAAGACCCGGAGAAATCCATTCCACGCGCCATCAACTCGGTGCCGATGCGTATTCTGGTGTTCTATGTGGGTACGCTGTTCGTCATTATGTCTATCTATCCGTGGAACCAGGTGGGGACCAACGGTAGCCCGTTTGTGCTGACCTTCCAGCATATGGGCATCGCCTTTGCGGCCAGCATCCTGAACTTTGTGGTCCTGACCGCGTCGCTGTCAGCGATCAACAGTGACGTCTTTGGCGTGGGCCGCATGTTGCACGGCATGGCAGAGCAGGGCAGTGCGCCAAAGGTCTTTGCCAAAACCTCCCGTCGCGGCACGCCATGGGTGACGGTTATGGTGATGACCGTTGCGCTGCTGCTGTCGGTCTACCTGAACTACATCATGCCGGAAAACGTCTTCCTGGTGATCGCTTCTCTGGCGACCTTCGCGACCGTGTGGGTGTGGATCATGATCCTGCTGTCGCAGATTGCGTTCCGCCGCCGTCTGTCCCCTGAGGAGGCAAAAGCGCTGAAGTTTAAAGTGCCAGGCGGGGTAGCGACAACCGTCGTTGGGCTGATCTTCCTGGTGTTTATCATCGGCCTGATTGGCTACCATCCTGATACCCGTATTTCCCTCTACGTAGGCTGTGCGTGGATCGTACTGCTGCTGGTGGGTTGGGTGTTTAAATGCCGCCGCGACCGTCAGCTGGCGCAAGCGCAGTAATATTTTATACCCTCTCCCTGTGGGAGAGGGAATTTTGTCTCCTCCTCCTTTCTCCTCCCTCAATAATCGCGAACGTGATGAGCTATCCTTAACCACCCTGTGGCAAGGTGACGTCAATTTCATCAAAGGGGATTCGTGATGTTAAACGCCTGGCACCTTCCGGTTGCCCCATTTGTTAAGCAAAACAAAGACAACCTTGTGATTACGCTCTGGCTGGCGGGGGAAAATCAGCCTGAACGCGTGACGCTACGCGCTGAAGTCGATAATGAAGAAACTACGCTGAAAATGCACAAACAGCGCAGCCAGCCGCAGCCTGGCGTAACGGCATGGCGGGCAAACATCGACTTGCGCAGCGGCCAGCCGCGCCGACGCTATAGCTTTAAGCTGCTCTGGAATAACCGCCAGCTGTGGTTTACCCCGCAGGGATTTAGCCGTTTTCCTCCGGCGCGGCTGGAGCAGTTTGCCGTCGATTACCCGGACGCTGGCCCACAGTGGGTTAACGATCAGGTCTTTTATCAGATCTTCCCGGATCGCTTTGCGCGCAGCGAAACGCGCACCGCCGGGCAGGATAAGGTTTATTACCACCACGCTGCAGGACACGACATTATCCTGAAAGAATGGGATGAGCCGTTAACCGCGCAGGCGGGCGGCTCGACGTTCTACGGCGGCGATCTTGACGGCATCAGCGAAAAGCTACCGTATCTGAAGAAGCTGGGCGTGACGGCGCTGTACCTTAACCCGGTGTTTAAAGCACCGAGCGTGCATAAATACGATACCGCCGATTATCGCCACGTTGACCCGCAGTTTGGCGGTGATGACGCGCTGCTTCGTCTGCGTAAAAATACGCAAAAAGAGGGCATGCGTCTGATTCTGGACGGCGTGTTCAACCACAGCGGCGACTCACACGCGTGGTTTGACCGTCATAACCAGTCGATGGGCGGGGCGTGCCATAACCCGGATTCACCCCAGCGCGACTGGTACAGCTTCAACGAGGAGGGGCGCGCGCTGGACTGGCTGGGCTATCCGAGCCTGCCAAAGCTGGATTTCCAGTCGCCAACGCTGGTGAACGAGATTTACGGCGGTGAAAACAGCATTGTGCGCCACTGGTTGAGTGAGCCATGGAATATGGATGGCTGGCGTCTTGACGTGGTGCATATGCTCGGTGAAGCGGGCGGGGCGCGTAATAACCTTCAGCACGTCGCCGGGATCACCCGTGCAGCAAAAGCCGCGCAGCCGGAGGCGTTCGTGTTTGGCGAACATTTTGGCGACGCGCGCCAGTGGCTGCAGGCGGACGCGGAAGATGCGGCAATGAACTATCGCGGTTTTACCTTCCCGCTGTGGGGATTCCTTGCTAACACCGATATTTCCTACGATCCGCAGCATATTGATGCGGAAACCTGCATGGCGTGGATGGATAACTACCGCGCCAGTCTTTCGCATCAGCAGCAGTTACGGATGTTTAACCAGCTGGACAGCCATGACACCGCGCGATTTAAATCCCTGCTCGGTAAGGATGTCGCGCGCCTGCCGCTGGCGGTGACCTGGCTCTTTACCTGGCCGGGCGTGCCGTGCATCTATTACGGTGATGAGGTGGGGCTGGACGGGAACAACGATCCATTCTGCCGCAAAACCTTCCCATGGGATCCGGCGAAGCAGGACAAAGCGCTGTTCAGCCTGTATCAGCGGCTGGCGAAACTGCGTAAGCAGAGCCAGGCGCTGCGCTACGGTGGTTGTCAGGTGGTTTATGCCCACGACAACGTGGTGGTGTTTGTCCGCGTCTATAACCAGCAGCGCGTGCTGGTAGCCATCAACCGGGGCGAGGCGTGCGAAGTGGTGCTGGATGACTCTCCGCTGCTTAACGTGAGCGCGTGGCAGCTAAAAGAGGGGAAAGGGAGCGTGCAGGAGGGGATCCTCTCCCTGCCGGCGATTTCTGCTTCCGTCTGGGTTGGCTGACGGCGTGATAACAAAAAGGCCCGCATAAGCGGGCCTTTTTCGTAAACCGTGCCGATTACAGGCTGGATACGTTCTCGGACAGGTATTTCGCAACGCCGTCTGGGGACGCAGACATACCTTCTTTACCTTTTTCCCACTGAGCCGGGCACACTTCACCGTGCTCTTCGTGGAACTGCAGCGCGTCAACCATACGCAGCATTTCGTCGATGTTACGACCCAGCGGCAGATCGTTCACAACCTGGTGACGCACGATGCCGTTTGCGTCGATCAGGAAGGAGCCACGCAGCGCAACGCCAGCGTCCGGATGTTCGATACCGTAAGCCTGCTGGATTTCGCGTTTGATGTCCGCAACCATTGCGTATTTCACCGCACCGATGCCGCCTTTGTCGACAGGGGTGTTACGCCATGCGTTGTGTACAAACTCAGAGTCGAAGGAGACGCCAACCACTTCTACGCCACGCTTCTGGAATTCTTCATAACGTTTGTCGAACGCGATCAGCTCAGACGGGCAAACGAAAGTGAAGTCCATTGGCCAGAAGAACAGAACGGTCGCTTTACCGTTGGTGTGCTGTTTGAAGTTGAAGTTTTCAACGATTTCACCGTTGCCCAGAACTGCTGCAGCTGTAAAATCCGGAGCCGGACGAGTTACCAGAACCATATGATTCTCCTGTAGATACTAAGGTTATTTGGAACGCAACGCGAGCCAGTATAGAGAGTGTTCATGGATAAGACAAAGAGGTGGTGACAATCGTTCCGCCAGCTTTTACCTATCAATGCGAATTCTGTCAGAGCTGTTTGTTTTTCGCCTGCGTCATCATTCGCGGGTAAAACTGCCAGAAACGCGTTTCCAGCGCATCGTAATGTTCGTCCAGGTCATGCCATGAGTCGCGTAGTGCATCCAGCCGCGGTCGGCGGCTCGCCATCCCATTTAACACATTCTGGATGAAGTCCATCTCGCGATAGCGCTCCAGCCAGCGTTCCGACCACAGGTAATTACTCAGATTCACAAAGCGCGGCGGCGAGTCAGGCAGAATGAGCGACACCTGCTGGTGAGCATAATGCACAAAATCCGGCAATGGCATCTCCGGCGACAGCTGCTCCCAGTGGCGCGACAGGAAATGGTCCCACATGACATCAAGCGAGATTGGCGCAACGCGGCGCGTTTCGGGGCGAAACCACGCTTTGGCCTCGGTTACTTCTGGCAGATTATCCGTCATGACATCGATACGACGATGCATAAAAATCCCGTCGACAACCTCAGCGGGCCAGGTCTCGGCGGGGTTGCCGCGGACGAAATCGGCCAGCAAATTGCCGGAAAGGGAGCTGTCAGCGAGGTGAGCGAGGTGCAGGTGAGCGAGAAAATTCATGCGTTTTATTTGTCCGGGGGCGGCTAGTTGTTGCAGCAAAAGGGTGTGAGCACTAGACTATGCCGCCTGTTTTTAAGTCACGAGTATACGTCATGCGCGTCGCCGATTTCTCCTTTGAACTACCTGAATCCCTGATTGCTCACTATCCAATGCCTGAGCGCAGTAGCTGTCGCTTGCTGTCACTGGACGGGCCAACGGGCGAGCTGACGCACGGTACTTTCACCGATCTGCTCGACAAGCTCAACCCTGGCGATCTGCTGGTCTTTAACAATACCCGCGTGATCCCGGCGCGTCTGTTTGGCCGCAAGGCCAGCGGCGGCAAGATTGAAGTGCTGGTCGAACGTATGCTCGATGATAAACGTATTCTGGCACATATTCGCGCCTCTAAAGCACCTAAACCGGGTGCCGAACTGCTGCTGGGCGATGACGAGAGCATCAAAGCAACCATGACCGCGCGCCACGACGCGCTGTTTGAAGTGGAGTTCAACGATGAGCGCACGGTGCTGGATATTCTCAACGCCATCGGCCACATGCCTTTGCCGCCGTACATTGAGCGCCCGGATGAAGAGGCCGATCGTGAGCTCTACCAGACCGTCTACAGCCAGAAGCCTGGCGCGGTAGCGGCGCCGACGGCGGGTCTGCACTTTGACGAACCGCTGCTGGAAAAATTACGCGCGAAAGGCGTGGAGATGGCGTTTGTGACGCTGCACGTCGGCGCGGGCACCTTCCAGCCGGTGCGGGTAGACAGCATTGAAGATCACATCATGCACTCTGAGTATGCTGAAGTGCCGCAGGAGGTTGTTGATGCGGTTCTGGCGGCAAAAGCGCGCGGCAGCCGCGTTGTTGCGGTGGGCACCACCTCCGTACGTTCACTGGAGAGCGCTGCCCAGGCGGCTCAAAAAGATCTGATCGAGCCATTCTTTGGCGATACGCAGATCTTTATCTATCCGGGCTATCAGTACAAAGTCATCGATGCTCTGGTGACCAATTTCCATCTGCCTGAATCAACGCTGATTATGCTGGTCTCCGCCTTTGCGGGGTATCAGCACACCATGGCGGCATACAAGTCTGCGGTAGAACAAAAATATCGCTTTTTTAGCTACGGGGACGCGATGTTTATCACGTACAATCCGCTGGCTTTGAATGAGCGTGTCGGGGAATAAGTCCGCGGCACCGGAATAATGTGTTGGACTGTTTTTCTGGCACAGAGGAATAAAAATGAAATTTGAACTCGATACCACCGATGGCCGCGCGCGTCGCGGTCGCCTGGTGTTTGATCGCGGCGTGGTGGAAACCCCCGCGTTTATGCCTGTGGGGACTTACGGCACCGTAAAAGGGATGACGCCGGAAGAAGTAGAAGCCACTGGCGCCCAGATTATCCTCGGTAATACCTTCCACCTGTGGCTGCGTCCTGGTCAGGAGATCATGAAGCTTCACGGCGATCTGCATGACTTCATGCAGTGGAAAGGCCCGATCCTGACCGATTCTGGCGGTTTCCAGGTCTTCAGCCTGGGTGATATTCGCAAGATCACCGAGGAGGGCGTCCACTTCCGTAACCCGATCAACGGCGATCCGATTTTCCTCGATCCTGAAAAGTCTATGGAGATTCAGTACGATCTCGGCTCTGACATCGTGATGATCTTCGACGAATGTACGCCATACCCGGCGGACTGGGATTACGCTAAACGTTCCATGGAGATGTCGCTGCGCTGGGCGAAGCGTAGCCGCGACCGTTTTGACTCCCTGCAGAACAAAAATGCGCTGTTCGGCATTATCCAGGGCAGTGTTTACGAAGATTTACGCGATATCTCTGTTAAAGGTCTGGTAGAGATAGGTTTTGATGGCTACGCTGTCGGCGGTTTAGCTGTGGGTGAGCCGAAGGAAGACATGCACCGTATTCTGGAACATGTCTGCCCGCAAATCCCGGCGGATAAACCCCGTTACCTGATGGGTGTGGGTAAGCCAGAAGATCTGGTTGAAGGTGTGCGCCGCGGCATCGATATGTTCGACTGCGTCATGCCAACCCGTAACGCACGTAACGGTCATCTGTTTGTTACCGATGGCGTGGTGAAAATCCGTAACGCGAAGCATAAGAGTGACACCAGTCCGCTCGATGCCGAGTGCGATTGCTACACCTGTCGCAATTATTCTCGCGCGTATTTGCATCATCTCGATCGTTGCAATGAGATTTTGGGCGCGCGTCTCAATACCATTCATAACCTTCGCTATTATCAGCGCTTAATGGCTGGTTTACGCAAGGCTATCGAAGAGGGTAAATTAGAGAGCTTCGTGACCGATTTTTACCAACGTCAGGGTCGAACCGTTCCACCTTTGAACGTTGATTAATATTAATAATGAGGGAATTTGAATGAGCTTTTTTATTTCTGATGCGGTAGCGGCAACAGGTGCTCCAGCGCAGGGCAGCCCGATGTCTCTGATTCTGATGCTGGTTGTGTTCGGTCTGATCTTCTACTTCATGATCCTGCGCCCACAGCAGAAGCGTACCAAAGAGCACAAAAAGCTGATGGACTCCATCGCGAAAGGTGATGAAGTCCTGACTAACGGTGGCCTGGTCGGTCGCGTAACCAAAGTGGCTGAAAATGGCTACATTGCTATCGCCCTGAACGACACCACTGAAGTGGTTATCAAACGTGACTTCGTAGCTGCCGTTCTGCCGAAAGGCACCATGAAGGCGCTGTAATCCCAACTTTTCCCAAAGGGAACTGCCGTGTTAAACCGTTATCCTTTGTGGAAGTACATCATGCTGGTCGTCGTGATTCTCGTCGGCCTGCTGTACGCGCTTCCCAACCTGTATGGTGAGGATCCGGCTGTTCAAATCACTGGCGCGCGCGGTGTCGCCGCCAGTGAGCAAACGCTGATCCAGGTCCAGAAAACGTTACAAGAAGAAAAAATTACCGCTAAGTCTGTGGCTCTGGAAGAGGGCGCAATTCTTGCTCGCTTCGACACCACCGACACGCAGCTCCGCGCTCGTGAAGCGCTGATGGGCGTGCTGGGTGATAAATACGTCGTGGCGCTTAACCTTGCTCCTGCTACCCCACGTTGGCTGGCTGCGCTGAGCGCAGAGCCAATGAAACTCGGTCTTGACCTCCGTGGCGGCGTACACTTCCTGATGGAAGTGGATATGGATACCGCGCTGGGCAAACTGCAGGAACAGAATATCGATAGCCTGCGCAGCGATCTGCGTGAAAAAGGCATCGCGTATACCACTGTTCGTAAAGAAGATAACTACGGTATGAGCATCACGTTCCGCGACAGTGCGGCGCGCGATCAGGCTGTAGATTACCTGACCCAACGTCACCGTGACCTGGTGATCACCGCTCAGGGCAGCAACCAGCTGCGCGCGGTAATGACCGACGCCCGTCTGAAAGAAGCGCGTGAATATGCCGTTCAGCAGAACATCAACATTCTGCGCAACCGTGTAAACCAACTGGGCGTGGCTGAACCGCTGGTGCAGCGTCAGGGTGCTGACCGTATCGTTGTAGAACTGCCGGGTATTCAGGACACCGCGCGCGCGAAAGAGATTCTGGGCGCCACTGCAACGCTGGAATTCCGTCTGGTGAACACCAACGTTGACCAGTCTGCTGCCGCTTCTGGCCGTATTCCGGGTGACTCGGAAGTGAAAGAGACCCGCGAAGGTCAGCCCGTTGTGCTGTACAAACGCGTGATCCTGACCGGTGACCATATCACCGACTCCACCTCCAGCCAGGACGAGTACAACCAGCCGCAGGTTAACATCTCGCTGGACAGCGCGGGTGGTAACATCATGTCTAACTTCACCAAGGACAACATCGGTAAACCGATGGCGACCCTGTTCGTGGAGTACAAAGACAGCGGTAAGAAAGACGCTAACGGCCGTGCGGTGCTGGTGAAAGAGGAAGAGGTGATTAACATCGCCAATATCCAGTCTCGTCTGGGTAACAGCTTCCGTATTACCGGTATCAACAACCCGAACGAAGCGCGTCAGCTCTCTCTGCTGCTGCGTGCCGGTGCGCTGATTGCGCCAATTCAGATTGTTGAAGAACGTACCATTGGTCCAACTCTGGGTATGCAAAACATCCAGCAGGGGCTGGAAGCATGTCTGGCCGGTCTGGCGGTCTCTATCCTCTTCATGATCTTCTTCTATAAGAAGTTTGGTCTGATTGCCACCTCCGCGCTGATTGCGAACCTGGTGCTGATCATCGGCATTATGTCCCTGCTGCCAGGGGCGACGCTGACCATGCCGGGGATTGCGGGTATCGTTCTGACCCTTGCGGTGGCGGTCGACGCCAACGTACTGATTAACGAACGTATCAAAGAAGAGTTGAGCAACGGTCGCTCTGTTCAGCAGGCGATTGATGAAGGCTATAAAGGCGCGTTCAGCTCCATCTTCGATGCGAACGTAACAACACTGATCAAGGTTCTTATCCTGTATGCAGTGGGGACTGGCGCAATCAAAGGCTTTGCGATTACCACCGGTATCGGTGTTGCAACGTCAATGTTTACTGCTATTGTCGGCACCCGTGCCATCGTGAACCTGCTGTACGGCGGCAAGCGCGTCAAAAAGCTGTCTATCTGAGGAGTGCGTTGTGGCACAGGAATATACTGTTGAACAATTGAACCACGGCCGTAAAGTCTGGGACTTTATGCGCTGGGACTACTGGGCCTTCGGCATTTCAGGTTTACTGCTGATTCTGTCCATCGTCGTTATGGGCGTAAAAGGCTTTAACTGGGGGCTGGATTTCACCGGTGGTACGGTGATTGAAATCACCCTGGAAAAACCGGTCGATATGGACCAGATGCGTCAGTCACTGCAGAAAGCGGGCTTTGAAGAGCCGCTGCTGCAGAACTTCGGCAGCAGCCGCGACATCATGGTGCGTATGCCGCCGGTACACGATGCCAACGGCAGTCAGGAACTGGGCAGCAAGGTTGTTAGCGTGATTAACGAAACAACCAGCCAGAACGCCACGGTTAAGCGTATTGAGTTCGTCGGCCCGAGCGTGGGTGCGGACCTGGCGCAAACCGGTGCGATGGCGCTGCTGGTGGCGCTGATCTCCATCCTGGTGTACGTCGGTTTCCGCTTTGAGTGGCGACTGGCGGCGGGTGTGGTTATCGCACTGGCGCACGACGTGGTGATCACCATGGGCGTACTGTCTCTGTTCCATATTGAGATTGACCTGACAATTGTGGCATCCCTGATGTCCGTTATCGGTTACTCCCTGAACGACAGTATCGTGGTATCTGACCGTATTCGTGAAAACTTCCGTAAGATCCGTCGCGGTACGCCGTACGAAATCTTTAACGTGTCGTTGACCCAGACGCTGCACCGTACCTTGATCACATCCGGTACCACCTTGATGGTGATCCTGATGCTGTATCTCTTCGGTGGTCCAGTGCTGGAAGGCTTCTCGCTGACCATGCTGATCGGTGTGTCTATCGGTACTGCGTCGTCAATCTACGTGGCGTCCGCTCTGGCACTGAAACTTGGCATGAAGCGCGAGCACCTGCTCCAGCAGAAAGTCGAGAAAGAAGGGGCGGATCAGCCGTCTATTCTGCCGTAAGACGTTTATCGCGTTATCGAAATCCCGGTCTGTTGACCGGGATTTTTTTTATCTGCTCCTGACAAACACTCCTGACAGTATGCTGTCAGGAGCCCTGTCGTAGACTCCTGTTGAACCCAAACAAGAGGCAGGAGGATGTATGAAAAGTGTGATTAACTGGTTTGAGATCCCGGTCGCGGATATGGATCGCGCCATCAAATTTTATGAGCCGGTGATGCAGGTTTCACTGAGGCGCGAGAAAATGGACAGCGCCGAGCTGGCGGTATTCCCGCATGAGGATCCGGCCACCGGCGGCGCGCTGGCAAAATTTGAGGGGATTATTCCCTCGATGCAGGGGGCCATTATCTACCTGCATACTGACAATTTGACCGCTACGCTCGATCGCATTGCCTCTGCGGGCGGCGAGTGCGTGTTTGGCCCGCTGGAGTTACCGCGCGGTATTGGTACTATTGCTTTATTTACCGACAGCGAAGGTAATCGCGTCGGCCTTCATCAACCTGCCTGAGAGCGTAAGCAAAAATGACCCGACGCGCTGACCGTTTGTTTCAGATAGTACAGATCCTGCGGGGCCGACGTCTGACAACGGCAGCGCATCTTGCGGACCGGCTGGGCGTTTCTGAGCGCACGGTGTACCGCGATATCCGCGACCTGTCGCTTTCCGGCGTGCCGGTGGAGGGCGAAGCGGGGAGCGGTTACCGGCTGATGTCGGGGTTTGACCTGCCGCCGCTGATGCTGACAAACAAGGAGTCTGAGGCGCTGATTGTGGCTATTCGCCTGCTTACCACCTGGGGTGGGGAGTCGCTGTCGCGCGAACTGGAGTCTGCACAGGAGAAAGTGCTCGCGATCCTGCCCGAAGAGAGCCGCCGAAAGGCAGAGCAGACGCGGATCTACGCCCCGGATTTTGGCATGAAAAGCCACTCCCGCAGTGATTTTGATGTCATACATCAGGCGATCTCGGCCCAGCGCGTGCTCGTGCTGCATTATCGTGACGAAGCGGGGCAATTTTCAACGCGTGAGGTTCAGCCGCTGGGGCTGTTTTTCTGGGGAGAACGCTGGCTACTGGCGTCATGGTGTGAACTGCGCGATGACTATCGCTGTTTCCGTCTCGACAGATGCCTCAAAATTGTCCTTACGGAAAGACGCTTTAGTGAGAGTGCAGACCGATCGCTGGCGGATTTTTTGCGCAAGGTGAAGCAGTAACAAGCCACGGGGAGAGGCAGCCCGCACAGGTTTTGTAGGCCGGGTAAGCGTCAGCGCCACCCGGCAACAATCACATGATTAGAAGTTGTAACCCACTACCAGGTAACCACCCCAACCGGTAGAACGGACGCTGAAGTCGCCGTTGCCGAAGTTCAGGCTGGCGTCGTCGTTCCACTGTCCGCCGTTGTGCCAGTAACGCGCAACAACAGAGTAGTGCCAGTGATCGTAGTTCAGCGCCAGGATGTGGCTGGAGGCGATGGAGTCGTTGGTGCGCGCTTTCTTACCGTTCAGATCGCGGAAGTCGTTGTCGCCCAGATCGGAACCCCAGTCAAAGTTGGTGAAGCCGATATAGCTCAGGTTGCCGCCCCACAGCTGGGTGATTGGCACAAAGTATTTCACTTTGAAACGGTACCCATCCCACTCGTTTTCGTTCGCGGCACCGTAGTTCTGCCATTGATATTTAGCGTACACGTTCAGAGACAGGCTCATTGGCAGGCCCGTGTCGATGTCGGTACCCAGACCCATATACCAGGTGCTCTGGCGACCGGACTTGTTACGGCCCATGTCGTAGATATAGTTGTTCGCGAAATACCACTCTTTGAACGGACCAAACGCCAGGCTGGTACCAGTCAGTTTATCAATAGAGAAGCGCGGTTCGATCTCCATGAACAGTGGGGAACCGTGGTTCCAGATACCTTTTGCGTCGGTGTTACCACCGAAGAAGACCGGTGCATCCATATAGCCGTAGAAATCAAACCAGTCTTTCTTGGCGAACGCTTCGTACTCCAGGTAGGTATCGTTACGGATCTGAGGTCCGAAACGGGTGTGGTAGCTGCCGACCACGTTAACGCTCTGGTGCCACCAGTCGGAGAGGTATTGTGGTTTATCGTTTTCCGCTGCGTTAACAGTGAAAGAGGAGGACAATGCCAGCACGGCGCCGGCTGCGAGTAATGTTTTTTTCATAATCATGCCACTGATTGAAATTCCCTTCCGGGAGTGAAAAATGCGCGAATTGCGTTTCTAAATATTTCGTGTTTCTGCGGAGCCTATTATAGGAATCCTTGCTCACAAAAATATGTGTTGTTTCACATATCTCTCACACGCGTAATCGATTGCGTTCACGTTTGCGTACTTTAAACGGCCGGGATTGTAGCGGCAATCATTTATGTTGCCAATCCATACGAAATGTAAATGTTAGCGGAGTGACATTTCACTCCGCTCAAAAGGAGGGGGATTACTGTGCGGCGGGTTGGATGTCGTGAATGCGGATAAAGCCTAACTGATCGGGCGTAAGGCCGCTTAACTGAAGCGGAATATCCACATCACTCGGCGCTAAAACACTGGCCGGGGCGGTGAAGAGCTGATTCTTCACGTTCACCTCCTGGTAATTCTCGGTGGTGCCCTGGATCTGGCCCCACTCGACGGTGCCGCTAAAGGCTGGCAGCGGATCGTTGGACTCACCCTGAATGCGTAATGTTGCGCGAGTACCATCCGCATTTGCCGCCACATTCACCAGCGACATTTTTAACGTGCCAACCTGGCTGTTGAGACGGGCAGGGGTGTTGGCCCCAGGCAGCAAATACACTCCGCTGGTGGATTTTGCATTCAGCGCGTTTTGCTGGGTGATCTTCACGGTCTCTTTGTTCAGTTTGTCCATTGCCGTATTGAGCGTATTCACGCTCTGTTTCATCTGGCGGACTTCGGTTTGCTGTGCACAGGCACTAAGGGTGAAGAGGCTCCCCACCAGCAGAATTTTCAGGTAACGTCTTGTCATTGCGTTTAATTCCTTGAAATAACGGATCACCGTAATGGTAGCCAGCATCATCCCGACAGACATAGATCCTTTGTCTCAAAAAGCTCTTCCTTTGTTGTCAGGCCAGTTCAGGGTAAAATGAAAGTCAGTTAACCAGATAACAGGGATACCGTATGCATTGCCCATTCTGCTCCGCTGTGGATACCAAAGTCATCGATTCTCGTCTTGTGGGCGAAGGGTCTTCCGTACGCCGCCGTCGGCAGTGTCTGGTATGTAACGAGCGTTTCACGACCTTTGAGGTGGCAGAGCTGGTCATGCCGCGCGTGGTAAAAAGTAACGACGTGCGCGAGCCGTTTAACGAAGAGAAACTGCGCAGCGGAATGCTTAAGGCGCTGGAGAAACGCCCCGTCAGCGCGGATGACGTCGAAATGGCGTTAAACCACATTAAATCTTACCTTCGTGGTCTGGGTGAACGTGAAGTGCCCAGCAAGATGATCGGCAATCTGGTGATGGAGCAGTTGAAAAAGCTTGATAAGGTTGCCTATATCCGCTTCGCCTCTGTCTACCGCAGTTTCGAAGATATCAAAGAGTTTGGCGAAGAGATCGCCCGCTTACAGGATTAAGTCCATGCAGGATGAGATGTACATGGCGCGCGCCATGAAGCTGGCGCAGCGCGGTCGATTTACCACCCATCCCAACCCCAACGTCGGGTGCGTCATTGTTAAAGATGGCGAGATCGTGGGCGAAGGTTTCCACTACCGCGCGGGCGAGCCCCATGCTGAAGTGCATGCCCTGCGTATGGCGGGTGAAAAAGCGCGCGGAGCGACGGCCTACGTGACGCTTGAGCCATGCAGCCATCACGGGCGCACGCCGCCATGCTGTGAAGCGCTGATCGCGGCGGGAGTGTCACGCGTTGTCGCTGCGATGCAGGATCCTAATCCCCAGGTGGCCGGACGTGGTCTGTACCGTCTGCAGCAGGAAGGGATCGATGTTAGCCACGGCCTGATGATGCAGGACGCGGAAGCGATTAACAAAGGCTTCCTGAAGCGCATGCGTACCGGGTTCCCGTATATTCAGCTCAAGCTGGGCGCCTCACTGGATGGCCGCACGGCGATGGCGAACGGCGAAAGTCAGTGGATCACCTCGCCGCAGGCAAGGCGCGATGTGCAACGTCTGCGTGCGCAAAGCCATGCTATCCTCACCAGCAGTGAAACGGTTCTCACGGACGATCCGGCCATGACCGTACGCTGGAACGAACTGAATGCCGATACCCAGGCGCTGTATCCGCAGGAAAACCTGCGTCAGCCGCTGCGTATTGTCATTGATAGCCAGAACCGCGTCACGCCTGAACACCGCATTGTGCAGCAGCCCGGTGAAACCTGGATTGCCCGCACAAAAGAAGATTCACGCGACTGGCCGGAAAGCGTGCGCAGCATTATGGTGCCGGAGCACAACGGTCATCTGGATTTAGTGGTGCTGATGATGCTGCTGGGTAAGCAGCAGGTGAACAGCATCTGGGTGGAAGCCGGCCCGACGCTGGCAGGCGCACTGCTCCAGGCAGGTCTGGTCGATGAACTGATTGTCTACGTTGCGCCTAAACTGCTG
Source organism: Enterobacter sp. 50793107 (assembly GCF_001463365.1). Classification (NCBI taxonomy): domain Bacteria; kingdom Pseudomonadati; phylum Pseudomonadota; class Gammaproteobacteria; order Enterobacterales; family Enterobacteriaceae; genus Enterobacter; species Enterobacter sp. 50793107. Next base: position 69,354 of record NZ_LNII01000075.1, read on the forward strand.
GGTAGCGACGCGCGTGGCCTGTTTGTGCTGCCCGGCCTTGAAAAACTGGCCGATGCACCACAACTCAAATTTAGCGAGATTCGTCCGGTGGGTCCGGATGTTTGCCTCCATTTAACGACAGCGTAATTGCTCCTGAAATAGGGAAGCAGTGCGCAAAGTATTATGATAAAATCCGCCCCCCTGCGGGGCCAAATGAACCCGTAAAGGAAGAGTATGAACATTATTGAAGCTGCTGTAGCTACCCCGGACGCTCGCGTCGCCATCACCATTGCGCGTTTCAACAACTTCATCAACGATAGCCTGCTGGAAGGTGCGGTTGACGCCCTGAAACGTATCGGCCAGGTTAAAGATGACAACATTACCGTTGTATGGGTTCCAGGTGCTTACGAACTGCCACTGGCAGCGGGCGCGCTGGCGAAAACCGGTAAATACGACGCGGTGATTGCGCTGGGTACCGTTATTCGTGGCGGCACTGCGCACTTCGAATACGTTGCGGGCGGTGCAAGCAATGGTCTGGCGCACGTTGCACAGGACGCTGAAATTCCTGTCGCGTTCGGCGTGCTGACCACCGAAAGTATTGAACAAGCCATCGAACGTGCTGGCACTAAAGCCGGTAACAAAGGTGCAGAAGCTGCACTGACCGCGCTTGAAATGATCAATGTATTGAAAGCCATCAAGGCCTGATTTTTTTGTAAGGGGAATTCCGTGAAACCTGCTGCTCGTCGCCGCGCCCGTGAATGTGCCGTTCAGGCACTTTACTCCTGGCAGTTGTCCCAGAACGACATCGCTGATGTTGAATACCAGTTCCTGTCAGAACAGGACGTGAAAGATGTTGACGTTCTGTACTTCCGTGAACTGCTGTCGGGAGTGGCGACTAATAGCGCGTATCTCGATGGTCTGATGAAACCCTACCTCTCCCGTCTGCTCGAAGAGCTGGGTCAGGTAGAAAAAGCAGTGCTGCGCATTGCGCTGTTTGAGCTGTCTAAACGTGATGATGTGCCGTACAAAGTGGCCATCAACGAAGCGATCGAACTGGCGAAAACCTTCGGCGCTGAAGACAGCCACAAGTTTGTAAACGGCGTTCTTGATAAAGCAGCACCTGCGATCCGTCCCCACAAAAAGTGATCCGCAAACCGGAGCTCTGCATTGCCTGACGGGCAGTGCGGCTCCGGTTTTTTCTTTTATTTGCTGAGGCATAACGTATGGCATGCGGCGAATTCTCCCTGATTGCCCGTTATTTCGACCGTGTCAGAACCTCTCGTCTTGATGTTGAAACCGGCATTGGCGATGACTGTGCACTTCTCAATATTCCCGAAAAACAGACGCTGGCAATCAGCACCGACACCTTAGTGTGCGGGCGCCATTTCTTACCTGATATCGATCCTGCCGATCTGGCGTATAAAGCGCTGGCGGTCAACGTGAGCGATCTGGCTGCGATGGGGGCCGATCCGGCGTGGTTAACGCTGGCCCTGACGCTGCCAGAGGTCGATGAACCCTGGCTTGAAGCCTTCAGTGACGCTCTGTTTGAGCAGCTTAACTACTACGACATGCAATTGATTGGCGGCGATACCACGGCGGGGCCGCTATCGATGACGCTCGCGATCCACGGTTATGTGCCGGCTGGGCGCGCGCTGAAACGCTCCGGGGCGAAACCTGGCGACTGGATCTACGTCACCGGTACGCCGGGCGACAGCGCAGCGGGACTGGCGATCCTCCAGGATCGCTTAACCGTGAATGACACTGACGACGCGGCGTATCTGGTCAAACGGCATCTGCGGCCAACGCCGCGTATTCTTCACGGCCAGGCGCTACGCGAACGGGCAAGCTCAGCTATCGATCTCTCGGACGGGTTAATCTCAGATCTCGGTCATATTCTGAAGGCCAGCGGTGTCGGCGCGCGCGTTGACCTGGATCTGTTCCCGCTATCAGAGCAGCTGCTTCGACACGTCGAGCCTGAGCAGGCGCTGCGCTGGGCGCTCTCCGGCGGCGAAGATTATGAGCTGTGCTTTACCGTGCCTGAGCTCAACCGTGGGACGCTGGACGTGGCGTTAGCGCATCTCGGCGCGAAATTTACCTGTATCGGCCAGATCATGCCGGAGAGTGAAGGGCTGAAGTTTGTGAAAAATTGTGCGCCCGTTACGCTGGACTGGAAAGGGTACGATCACTTCGGGTGATGTTGTGCTATCTGTACTGCCGGGTGGCGGCTTCGCCTTACCCGGCTTACGTATCAGAGGGTTAGGGAGAGGGATTACTTAAACCCTACCACCGGATGCTGCTGATACGGTGTCTCCAGCTCGGCAACTTGCTCCGGCGTCAGCGTGATATCCACCGCATTCAGTAGTTCATCAAGCTGCTCTTCCCGCGAAGTGCCAATAATCGGTGCCGCGATGCCGCGTTTACCCAGCAGCCATGCCAGCGCGACCTGGGCGCGGGTGGCTCCAGTATCGTCGGCGATCCCGGCTAACCGTTCGGCAATTAACGCATCGCTGGCTTCTGTACTGGAATAAAGATTTTTTCCTACTTCATCCGATACCAGGCGGGCCGTGGTTTCCCCCCACGGACGGGTCAGGCGACCACGTGCCAGCGGGCTCCACGGGATCACCGCCACGCCTTCCTGATAGCAGAGCGGTAGCATCTCGCGTTCTTCTTCACGATAGATAAGATTGTAGTGATCCTGCATGGTGACGAAACGCGCCCAGCCATGTTGCGCCTGCAGAGCCAGCGCCTGGGCGAACTGCGACGCGTGCATAGACGATGCGCCGATGTAGCGCGCTTTACCGGCTTTCACCACATCGTTGAGCGCTTCAAGCGTCTCTTCAATGGGCGTGTTGTAATCCCAGCGGTGAATTTGCAGCAGGTCGACATAGTCCATGTTCAGGCGTCGAAGGCTGTCATCAATGGAACGCAGGATCTGGGCGCGAGAAAGGCCCTCAGCCAGATCGCCCACCGGGTAATAGACCTTGGTGGCGACGACGATTTCATCACGACGCGCAAAATCGCGCAGGGCACGGCCGACGATCTCTTCACTGCTGCCGTCGGAGTAGCTGTTGGCGGTGTCAAAGAAGTTAATGCCACCTTCAATGGCGCGTTTGATGATAGGGCGGCTGCTCTCTTCCGGCAGCGTCCAGGCGTGATTACCCCGGTCAGGCTCGCCAAAGGTCATACAGCCCAGGCAAAGTCGGGAAACGTTAAGATCCGTTTTTCCTAATGTCGTGTATTGCATGGTTCCACTCCTGCTTTTTTAAACAATACGTTTAAGCATAGCAGGAGCGGAAAAGGGGAAGGATCAGGCAAGCCAGCTACGAATTTTGGCTTCAATACCAGCGGCGTCCAGGCCAATTGCCGCGCGGGCTTCGTCCTGAGTACCTTGCGGAATGAAGTGATCCGGCAGACCAAGGTTCAGTACCGGAACGGCTTTACGGTTCGCCATCAGCACCTCGTTTACGCCGCTACCTGCGCCGCCCATGATGGCGTTTTCTTCCAGCGTCACCAGCACCTCATGGGTTTCTGCCATTTCCAGGATCAGGGATTCATCGAGCGGTTTCACGAAGCGCATATCCACCAGAGTGGCATTAAGCGCTTCAGCGACCTTAGCGGCCTCTGGCATCAGGGTACCAAAGTTCAGAATTGCCACTTTCTCACCGCGACGTTTCACCAGACCTTTACCTATCGCCAGTTTTTCCAGCGGCTGCAGCTCAACGCCTACCGCGTTACCGCGTGGATAGCGAACCGCGCTTGGACCATCCTGGTAGTGGTAGCCGGTATACAGCATCTGACGACATTCGTTTTCGTCGCTTGGCGTCATGATAACCATGTCCGGAATGCAGCGCAGGAACGAAAGATCGAATGCACCCTGGTGCGTCTGGCCGTCAGCACCCACGATGCCTGCGCGGTCGATAGCAAACAGCACCGGCAGCTTCTGGATGGCAACGTCATGGATCACCTGATCGTAGGCGCGTTGCAGGAAGGTGGAGTAGATCGCCACCACCGGTTTGTATCCACCAATCGCCAGACCCGCCGCGAAGGTGACTGCGTGCTGCTCGGCAATCGCCACGTCAAAATACTGGTCAGGGTATTTTTTGGAGAACTCGACCATGCCGGAACCTTCTCGCATAGCCGGGGTGATCGCCATCAGCTTGTTGTCTTTCGCCGCGGTTTCACATAACCAGTCACCGAAGATTTTGGAATAGCTCGGCATACCGCCGCTGCTTTTTGGCAGACAACCGCTGGTCGGATCGAATTTAGGTACCGCGTGGAAAGTGATCGGATCTTTTTCCGCCGGTTCGTAACCACGGCCTTTCTTCGTCATGATATGCAGGAACTGCGGGCCTTTCAGGTCGCGCATGTTCTTGAGCGTGGTGACCAGCCCCAGCACGTCGTGCCCATCAACCGGGCCAATATAGTTAAAGCCCAGCTCTTCAAAGAGTGTGCCCGGCACGACCATGCCTTTGATGTGTTCTTCGGTACGCTTGAGCAGCTCTTTGATTGGCGGTACGCCAGAGAAGACTTTCTTGCCGCCTTCGCGCAGCGTGGAGTAAAGCTTGCCGGAGAGCAGCTGTGCCAGATGGTTGTTCAGCGCGCCGACGTTCTCGGAAATCGACATTTCGTTATCGTTCAGGATAACCAGCATGTCCGGCTTGATATCGCCCGCGTGGTTCATGGCCTCAAAGGCCATCCCGGCGGTGATGGCGCCGTCGCCGATCACGCAGACGGTGCGGCGCTGCTTGTTCTCTTTTTCGGCGGCCACGGCAATACCGATACCCGCAGAGATGGAGGTGGAGGAGTGGCCGACGCTTAAAACATCGTACTCACTCTCACCGCGCCACGGGAACGGATGCAGGCCGCCTTTCTGGCGGATCGTGCCAATTTGATCGCGACGACCCGTCAGAATTTTATGTGGATAGGCCTGATGGCCCACGTCCCAGATGAGCTGATCGAACGGGGTGTTGTAGACGTAGTGCAGCGCAACGGTCAGCTCGACCGTGCCAAGCCCGGAGGCGAAATGTCCGCTGGAGCGGCTTACGCTGTCGAGCAGATAGCGACGCAGCTCGTCGCACAGCTTCGGCAGGTTCTCTTTCGGCAACAGACGCAACTCCTGGGTGGAGTCAACTAACGCCAGTGTCGGGTATTTGGCAATATCAAAACTCATCAAAGGCTCATCGAGATAGTGTGTTTATTTATCACGCTGGATTATATAGTCCGCTAGCGCTTCCAGTGCCGAGGTATCGAGAGACTGCGCGGCCAGTTCATTCAGCGACTGGCGGGCTTCCTCTATCAGATCCCGGGCTTTACGCTGGGCTTGCTCAAGACCCAGCAGGGCGGGGTAGGTACTTTTGCCAAGCTGCTGATCCGCACCCTGACGTTTACCCAATGTTGCAGTATCGCCCACCACATCCAGAATGTCATCCTGAACCTGGAACGCCAGACCGATACTTTCTGCGTATCTGTCCAGAATCGGCAGGGCTTTGCGCCCCTGTTCACCCGCGCTCAGTGCGCCCAGGCGTACGGCGGCACGGATGAGTGCGCCCGTTTTATGCCGGTGAATACGCTCCAGCTGTTCCAGATTAACCTGACGTCCTTCTGCCTCCAGATCCAGCGCTTGCCCACCGCACATGCCGGCAACGCCACTGGCCATCGCCAGCTCGGAAACCATTGCCAGACGGTCGCGATCGCTGACTTCTGCCATCGGCGCATCGCTCAGAATAGAGAATGCCAGCGTTTGCAGAGCATCCCCCGCCAGGATGGCATTCGCTTCGCCAAACTTAATATGGCAGGTTGGCTGACCGCGACGCAGATCGTCATCATCCATCGCCGGTAAATCATCGTGGATCAGCGAGTAGGCATGGATGCACTCAACGGCGGCAGCCGGGGCGTCCAGCGTAGTATCGCTGATACCAAACATATTGCCTGTGGCGTAGACGAGGAACGGGCGCAGGCGCTTTCCACCCAAGAGTGCGCCATAGTGCATGGCCTCAACCAGTGGAGTGTTCTGAAAAGGTTGTGGCGCAATAAAACGGCGCAGGGCGTCGTTGGCGCGTATGACTCGCGCCTGAAGCTCGTTAGCAAAATCCATTTACTCGGCGTCCGGTGTGAAAGGCGTTGTCTTAGCGTCTTCGCTATCGGAAAGCAGGATCTGCACACGCTGCTCGGCCTGCTGCAGTTTAACCTGCCCCTGGCGCGCCAGCTGCACGCCACGCTCGAATTCATTGAGCGCCTCTTCCAGCGGTAAATCACCGCTCTCAAGGCGGGTGACGATCTGCTCCAGTTCACTCAGCGCAGTTTCAAAACTGGCCGGTGCGTCGTTCTTCTTCGGCATAGTGAATTGACTCTTATATTCTCAGCCCCGACATGGTAACGGACTCGGGGCAATTATCAAATAACGCGCAATGTGCACAGGAACGGCGCGATGGTGGTATACTTGCGCGCCTGGATGCAGCCACGGGTGTGGGCTGTAATATTATTTTCCATTACAAGCCTTAATACGCTTGCCTAAGAAACATTGCCGCCATGAAGTTTATCATTAAATTGTTCCCTGAAATCACCATCAAAAGCCAATCTGTGCGTTTGCGCTTTATTAAAATTCTCACCGGGAACATTCGTAACGTTTTAAAACACTACGACGAAACCCTCGCCGTGGTGCGCCACTGGGATCACGTTGAAGTTCGCGCGAAAGATGAAAACAAACGTCAGGACATTCGCGACGCGCTGACCCGTATTCCGGGTATTCACCATATTCTGGAAGTGGAAGATGTTCCGTTCACTTCCCTGCATGATATCTTCGAAAAAGCGCTGGTGCAGTATCGCGACCAGATCGAAGGCAAAACCTTCTGCGTGCGCGTGAAGCGTCGCGGCAAGCACGAATTCAGCTCTATCGAGGTGGAACGTTACGTTGGCGGCGGTCTGAACCAGCATGTTGAAACGGCGCGCGTGCGTCTGACCAACCCGGATGTCACCGTGAACCTGGAGATCGAAAACGATCGCCTGCTGCTGGTGAAAGGGCGTTACGAAGGTATCGGCGGCTTCCCAATCGGTACTCAGGAAGATGTGCTGTCCCTGATTTCCGGTGGTTTCGACTCTGGCGTCTCCAGCTACATGCTGATGCGTCGCGGCTGCCGTGTGCATTACTGCTTCTTTAATCTGGGCGGCGCGGCGCATGAAATCGGCGTGCGTCAGGTGGCACACTATCTGTGGAATCGCTTTGGCAGCTCGCACCGCGTGCGCTTTGTGGCGATCAACTTCGAGCCAGTGGTTGGCGAAATCCTGGAGAAAGTGGACGACGGTCAGATGGGCGTGGTCCTCAAGCGTATGATGGTGCGTGCGGCCTCTAAAGTAGCGGAACGCTATGGTGTGCAGGCGCTGGTCACCGGTGAAGCGCTGGGTCAGGTTTCCAGCCAGACGCTGACCAACCTGCGTCTCATCGACAATGTCTCTGACACCCTGATCCTGCGTCCGCTGATCTCTCACGACAAAGAGCACATCATCGATCTGGCGCGCGAAATCGGCACTGAAGATTTTGCCCGTACCATGCCAGAGTACTGCGGCGTGATTTCGAAGAGCCCGACGGTCAAAGCGGTAAAAGCGAAGATCGAAGCGGAAGAAGAGAACTTTGATTTCAGCATTCTGGATAAAGTGGTGGAAGAAGCCTCCAACATCGACATCCGTGAGATTGCCCAGCAGACCGAGCAGGAAGTGGTTGAAGTTGAAACCGTGAGCGGTTTCGGTGCCAACGACGCGATTCTGGATATCCGCTCCGTTGATGAGCAGGACGACAAGCCGCTACAGGTGGAAGGGGTGGAAGTGGTTTCTCTGCCGTTCTATAAGCTGAGCACCAAATTTGGCGACCTCGACCAGAGCAAAACATACCTGCTGTGGTGTGAGCGTGGGGTGATGAGTCGCCTGCAGGCGCTGTATCTGCGTGAGCAGGGCTTTGCGAATGTGAAGGTGTATCGCCCGTAGTTTTTTGCGGGTGTGTGTGTGGCTTGATGCCCTCACCCCGACCCTCTCCCACGGGGAGAGGGCGCAAACATTAAAAACGGCAACCTGAGGTTGCCGTTTTGCTTTTACCTACCGCCACCCGGCTTTTCTTTGCACTACTCTTCATAGTAGTTATAAATCCCCGCCGCCATCACCAGCGTTGAGGCGACTTCGTAGGCTTTCTCCCGCCCGACCAGCAGGTCAACAATCTTTAAGCCAAAGTCTATCGCGGTACCTGGCCCCTGGCTGGTGAGCAGGTTGACGCGCGGATCCCAGACGACGCGTTTATCCACCCACTGCTCTTCCGGGATGGTCTCTTTCAGCCCCGGGAAACCGGTCATGTTACCGATGGGAAAGATATTATGCGGAACCAGCACGGTGCCGGCGGCGGCACAAATGGCAGCAACGATACGTCCCGACAAATGAAACTGTCTGACGGTTTCGACTAACAGAGTGCTGTCGCGAAAATACTCCGCCCCTTTCAGGCCGCCGGGCAGCACGATGATGTCATAGTCCCCGTCGGCCACCTGTACCAGTGGCGCATCCGCGAGGAGTTTCACTCCTCGGGAACAGGTAATAGCCAGATTGCCATCGCTGGCGACGCTGGCGGTGGTCACCTGAATACCACCACGCACCATGATATCGATGGTGGTGACCGCTTCTGTCTCTTCGCTACCAGGGGCGAGGCAAACCAGTGCCGACGCGCTCATATTCACTCTCCTTACGTTTTACCAGGTCATACAGGCGGGCGTTTTCCGGCACAGTGATACCGTGTGCGCGGGCGCGTTTTAGCAGATAGCCGGTGATGTAGTCGATTTCCGTGTGGCGTAGCGCCCGAACATCCTGCAACATGGATGAGATATTTTCTGCCGTACTATCAATAACCTGCTCGACATAATAGCGTAAATCATCCGCCGATGTGTGTAAGCCTTCACGCTCGATCACCGAGGCGACCTCGGCACATAGGGTGGCAACCTCCTGCGGATGGTGCTTCAGTTCCCCGTTCGGGCAGTCCCACAGCGCCGTCAGCGGATTGATCACACAGTTAACGGCCAGCTTACGCCACAGCTGAGGGCGGATGTTGTTGTGCCAGGCCACGTCCGGAAGCACCGTTTGCAGAGTGTCTGCCAGATAACTGTAGTCGCCGTCCTGATCCCGGGCAGGTCCAATATGCGTGACGCCGCTGGCGACATGCACAATGATATTGCCGTCACGGCGTGCGGCGTGCGTGGTGGTGGCCATCAGCAGCGGCTGCACAATGCTTTTCAGTTCATCAATCGTCCCCATGCCGTTATGCAGCAGTAAAACGGGCGACGTGGGGGGAAGCTGGGCGGCCAGCGCTTTTACCGCATCTGAAACTTGCCACGCTTTGAGCGTCACCAGCAGCAGGTCGCTATGCGCCAGGAAATCAGGATCGTTCGCGGTGAGGGATTCGTTAAAGATACTTCCGTCTTCTCCAATCAGGTTTACACTGCAATAGGGCTGAGGTACGCGCAGCCAGCCCTGAACTTCGTGTCCGTGCTTGCATAGTGCGGTCAGCCAGAGTTGACCAAGGGCTCCGCATCCGAGCACTGTAATTTTCATTGTTCCTCCTCACCTGCAACTGCGCCAGGTGTTACGGCCTAAGTATAGCGCCGTCAGCTAAGCTTCTGTTGAGTTATGCCTCGTAGCGGGTATTATGCAACGCAACAAAAATGAAGGGAGAAGAAAAGATGCCATCTTTCGATATTGTTTCCGAAGTTGATATCCAGGAAGTTCGCAACGGCGTAGAAAACGCAACCCGCGAAGTTGAGTCACGTTTCGATTTTCGTGGCGTTGAAGCCTCGTTTGAGCTGAACGATGCCAATAAGACCATTAAGGTGCTGAGCGAATCTGATTTCCAGGTCAACCAGCTGCTCGATATTCTGCGTGCCAAGCTGTTAAAACGCGGCATTGAAGGGACCTCGCTGGATGTACCGGAAGAGTTCGTGCACAGCGGTAAAACCTGGTTTGTTGAAGCCAAACTGAAGCAGGGCATTGAGAGCGCGGTTCAGAAGAAAATCGTTAAGCTCATCAAAGACAGCAAGCTGAAGGTTCAGGCGCAGATCCAGGGCGAAGAAATTCGTGTTACCGGAAAATCCCGTGATGATCTGCAGTCCGTCATGGCGCTGGTGCGCGGCGGCGATCTGGGACAACCGTTCCAGTTTAAAAACTTCCGCGATTAAAACGAAAAAGCCCGGTTTAACCGGGCTTTTTTTCAGGCTTTCAGCGCCTGTTCAACTTCAAAGCGGTTTGTCACCTTACTGTCTATTTTGACATACGCGCTGCGCTCTTCTGCCGCGAGAAGCACTTCACTCACGCCCTCTGTCGATGCAAGACGCTGTTTCAGCGCATCGTTGATCTCAACGTCGTCAGGAATTTCTACCCGCAGGCTACTGACGTAGCGCGGCTCTTTCATGGTACCGGCAACCAGCAGCCAGACCGTCGCCAGCAGTGCGCCTGCGAGGAAGACGGTTTGGGAATCAAACAGGCCGTCGACCCAGCCGCCGAGGGCACCGCCAATGGCCACGCCGATGAACTGGCTGGTGGAGTAAATCCCCATCGCCGTGCCTTTATAACCGGCAGGAGATTCTTTGCTGATCAGTGACGGCAGCAGGGCTTCCATCAGGTTAAACGCCAGGAAGAAGAGCTGCACACCGGCAACCAGTTCCCAGAAGTGGGGGCCAGCGCCCCAGAGCACGATCTCGGCAATCAGCAATACCGCCACACAGCCAATGAAAACGCGCTTCATTTTGCGCTTCACTTCGGCATAGATAATAAACGGTACCACCGAGACGAACGAAATCACCATCGTCACCAGATAGATTTTCCAGTGTTCTGCCGCCGGGAAACCTGCGGCAGCCAGTTGACCGGGCAGGGCGACAAAGGTCGACATCAGCAGAATGTGTAGACACATAATGCCGAAGTTAAGCTTCAACAGGCGCGGCTCAACCAGTACCTTGCTAAAGCAGCCTTTGACCATCCCGGATTCACGGTTGAGGACGTGGTTTTTGCTGTCCGGTACCACCCACAGCGTTAAGGCAATACCGATGGTCGCCAGCACGGCAATCATCCAGAACAGGGCGTGCAGGCCAAGCGTGTGGGTAATAATGGGGCCGAGCACCATCGCAATCGCAAACGTGACGCCAAAGCTCACGCCGATAAATGCCATCGCTTTGGTACGGTTCTGTTCACGGGTTAAATCCGACAGCAGCGCCATCACGGCGGCGGCAATCGCGCCGGAGCCCTGCAGGGCGCGGCCAAGAATAATTCCCCAGATGGAGTGGGAGAGGGCGGCGATGATGCTACCGAGCACAAAAACCAGCAAACCACCGACAATGAGCGGCTTGCGGCCGACGCGGTCAGAGAGCAGACCAAACGGGATCTGGAATACCGCCTGAGCCAGACCATAAATACCAATCGCCAGGCCAATCAGCGCTTCGCTGGCGCCCTGCAATGCCATGCCGTATGTGGTCAGAACAGGCAGGACCATAAACATGCCAAGCATCCGTAGCGAGAAAACAGTCCCTAAACCCCAGGTCGCACGCAGCTCGCCCGGTGTCATTTTATAATCGTTCATTGCCACCTCAATTCAAAAGCAGGCCATAGTGTAGTGCGGGGAAGGGGCGGGGTAAATAAAGGGTTATTTAACAAATATTACATGCGTTATTGATAGATTCAGTGAATAAAAAAGGGTGCCGAAGCACCCCTTTATTCACCTGTTGTGGCTTACCAGACGTAAGTCAGCAGGTTATGCGAATCCGGCACCATAAAGTCCACGGACATCATCACGGACAGCGAGGTGATGGCAACAATCGAGAACACAAACAGTTTGCGCGCCCAGACTTTGTCATCTTCCACTTTGTAACCGCGCAGGGCCATACCGAGCCACCAGACGCTTACCGCTGCGGCCACCGCCAGATATTTATACCCGGCGTAACCTCCCAGCGAGAGCATCAGCGTTGCCACGGCAAAGGCGATGATGTACAGCGTGATGTGGTTCTTGGCAACGGAAATACCTTTCACGACCGGCAGAACCGGAATGTTCGCTGCCTGATAATCCTTAAAGCGGAAAATCGCGATGGCATAGGAGTGCGGCATCTGCCACAGGCTAAAGATAGCTAGCAGGATCAGCGCACCGCTGTCGAACTCGTTCGTGACGGCGCAGTAGCCAATCACCGGCGGCGCAGCGCCGGAGAGAGAACCAATCAGCGTGCCGTAGACGGAGTGACGCTTCATATACAGGCTGTAGACGCCCACATACACCACGAACCCCATCACCCCCAGCCAGCAGGCCAGCGGGTTAGCACCAAACCACAGCAGCATAAAGCCAGCAATACCCAGCAAGGTGGCGTACACCAGCGAGACGGAAGGGGCGATCAGGCCTTTCACCAGCACCCGATTTTTGGTCCTTTCCATCTTCTTGTCGATATCCATGTCGATGTAGTTGTTAAATACACAACCGGACGCAACAACCAGTGACACACCGACCAGCGTGTAGATAAAGAGGGTGTAATCAATGCTGCCTTTGGAGGCCAGCAGGAACCCTCCGATCACGGAGATCAGGTTGCCAAAGATGATGCCTGGTTTCGTTACTTGCAGGTATTGCTTAAACATACTCGCCGCTCTTAGTGAACCATCATGTTGTAGTTAAGGTTCCACATAATCCAGATGGAACCGACTACCAGGATAGCGATGATAATCACGGTAAAGATGAAAGCCGTCATGTTCCAGCCTTCATCGGACTTGGTGTTCATGTGCAGGAAGCAAACCAGATGCACCAGAATCTGAATCACCGCGGTCACCAGGATTGCACCCAGAATAACCGGCTTAGACGCAGAACCGCTCATCACCATCCAGAACGGGATCACCGTCAGGATGATCGACAGGATAAAACCTGTCATGTAGGTTTTTACGCTACCGTGGGAAGCGCCATGATCGTTTGAATGACTCATTACATCGCCCCCATCAGATAGACAACAGAGAACACACAGATCCACACCACGTCCAGGAAGTGCCAGAACAGGCTCAGGCACATGATACGGGTACGGTTAGTGCTGGTCAGGCCGCGACGGGAGATCTGGAACATCAGAACCGCCATCCAGATCAGACCGGAGGTCACGTGCAGACCGTGGGTACCGACCAGTGCGAAGAACGCAGACAGGAAGCCACTGCGATCCGGCCCGAAGCCTTCCATAATCAGGTGATGGAATTCATAGATTTCCATCCCGATGAATCCAGCACCAAACAACCAGGTCAACGCCAGCCAGGAGACAACCTGGCTCTTGTTGTTTTTGTACATGGCGATAGCCGCCATGCCGTAGGTGATGGAGCTGAATAACAGCAGTGCGGTTTCAACCAGAACGAACGGCAGTTCAAAAATGTCCTTGCCGGTCGGGCCGCCCGCTGTGCCGTTCACCAGAACGGCATAGGTTGCGAACAGACAGCAGAACAGAATGCAGTCGCTCATCAGGTAGATCCAGAACCCGAAGACTTTCGTCGGTCCTGTATCGTGGTGCGCATGTTCATGCGCGTGGGCAGTCGAGTGCGCCAGAGTATCAGTTGCCATTTTTCAGCCCCGCTTTAGAAATCTCGTCGAAATGCTGATTTTCCAGCTTTTCAACTTCACGGACTGGTACGTAGTAGTCCACGTCCTCGTCAAAGCTCTTCACAATCCAGCTGATTACGATGCCAGCGAAGCCAACAATCGCCATCCACCAGATGTGCCAGATCATTGCGAAACCAAATACCGTTGCGAAAGCGGCAATCACGATGCCCGCTGCGCTGTTTTTCGGCATATGGATCTCTTCGTAATGGTCAGGTTGCTTGTACGCTTCACCTTTTTCTTTCATTTCCCAGAATGCATCACGTTCGTGAATGTGCGGCACTACGGCAAAGTTATAGAACGGAGGTGGAGAAGAGGTCGCCCACTCCAGCGTACGGCCACCCCATGGGTCACCGGTCAGGTCGCGGTTCAGGTTACGGTCACGGATGGACACGTAGTACTGAATCAGCTGGCACAGAATACCGCAGGCAATCAGCGCGGCACCGCCCGCTGCAACCATCAGCATTGGGTGGAACTGCGGATCGATCTGCTGGCTCAGACGACGGGTCATACCCATGAAGCCCAGCACGTACAGCGGCATAAATGCTACGAAGAAGCCAATGATCCAGAACCAGAACGCGCGTTTACCCCATTTCTCGTTCAGCGTGAAGCCGAACGCTTTTGGCCACCAGTAGGTTACGCCAGCGAAGCAGCCGAAGACCACGCCACCGATGATAACGTTATGGAAGTGCGCAATCAGGAACAGACTGTTGTGCAGAACGAAGTCAGCACCCGGTACCGCCAGCAGTACGCCGGTCATCCCACCTACGGAGAAGGTGACGATGAAGCCGATGGTCCACAGCATCGCTGAGTGGAACACGATACGGCCCTGGTACATGGTGAACAGCCAGTTGAAGATCTTCACCCCGGTAGGGATGGCGATAATCATGGTGGTAATACCGAAGAAGGCGTTTACGTTCGCGCCCGCACCCATAGTAAAGAAGTGGTGCAGCCAAACGATGAACGACAGAACGGTAATACAGACGGTTGCCCACACCAGAGAGGTGTAACCAAACAGACGTTTACGCGAGAAGGTTGCTGCGATTTCGGAGAACACACCGAAGACAGGCAGAACCAGAATGTACACTTCCGGGTGACCCCAGGCCCAAATCAGGTTGATGTACATCATCATGTTGCCACCCATGTCATTCGTGAAGAAATGGGTGCCCAGGTAGCGGTCCAGGGTCAGCAGCGCGATGGTGACGGTCAGAATTGGGAAGGATGCGATAATCAGTACGTTGGCGCACAGAGATGCCCAGGTAAATACCGGCATCTTGAACATGGTCATACCAGGTGCACGCATCTTCAGGATGGTCACGAAGAAGTTGATACCGGTCAGGGTGGTACCGACACCGGAGAGCTGAAGCGCCCAAATCCAGTAGTCAACGCCAACGCCCGGACTGTACTCAATTCCTGACAGCGGTGGGTAAGCCAGCCAGCCGGTCTGAGCGAATTCGCCCACGCCCAGTGACAGGTTAACCAGGATAACGCCGACAACCGTAAACCAGAAGCTCAGGTTGTTCAGGAACGGGAACGCAACGTCGCGCGCGCCAATTTGCAGCGGAACGACAACGTTCATCAGACCGATAACCAGCGGCATCGCCACGAAGAAGATCATGATAACGCCGTGAGCGGTAAAGATCTGGTCGTAGTGGTGCGGTGGCAGGAAGCCGGCTTCACCCGCAGACGCGAGTGCCTGCTGGCTACGCATCATGATCGCATCCGCAAAGCCACGAATTAACATGACGATACCGACGATGCAGTACATGATACCGAGTTTTTTGTGGTCAACCGAAGTCAGCCACTCGTTCCACAGGTAGCTCCACTTACCGAAGTAAGTGATCAAGGCCAGTAAGGCCGCGCCACCGATGATAATGGCAGCCACCGTAACCATGATAATCGGTTCATGGTAGGGCACTGCATCCAGTGTCAATTTTCCGAACATTTTCTTCCTCGGCCCCTTAGTGAGCGGTTTCCGCGTGGCTCATGTCCATGCCTTCCATACCTTCGTGCGCGCTATGCTCGCCTTCAGGCTGGGTCATGTCCATGCTCTTGCCGTGATCCATAAATTTGCCAATAACGTCTTTGAACAAATCAGGTTTCACGTTAGAGAAGTACTCCACCTTGTTGTATTCGCTAGGTGCAGCCACTTTTTCGAACGCCGCCATGTCAGACATGGTGTTTGGAGACTGCTTCGCTTTTGCAACCCACTGGTCGAAAGCGGCACGGTCCGGCGTCGCAATAGCTTTGAACTTCATACCTGAGAAGCCCGGGCCGCTATAGCTGGCGGAGATACCATCATAGGTGCCTGCTTCATTCGCGATCAGGTGCAGGTTGGTCTGCATACCAGCCATCGCGTAAATCTGGCTACCCAGACGTGGGATGAAGAAGGAGTTCATTACGGAGTTGGAGGTCACTTTGAACTGAACCGGAGTGTTCGCCGGGAAGGCGATTTCATTCACGGTAGCAATGCCCTGCTCTGGATAGATGAAGAACCATTTCCAGTCCATGGAGACCACTTCAATGGTAATTGGTTTTTCATCGTGAACCAGCGGTTTGCTTGGCTCAAGTGCGTGAGTGGTTTTCCAGGTCAGCACAGCGAGGAACAGGATGATCAGAATAGGAACCGTCCAGACCACAGCTTCCACTTTATTGGAGTGTGACCAGTTAGGGCTATACTTCGCATCTTTATTGCTCGCACGATACTTCCAGGCGAAACCAACAGCCATCAAAATGGCTGGAATAACCACAATCAACATCAGGCCAAATGCCGTCAGTATCAGTGAACGTTGTTCCAGTCCAATCTGTCCTTTGGGGTCAAGTAGTGCAGAATCGCAGCCACTGAGTAATACAGTGCCTGCGAATAATGACAACCATCCCAAACTTTTATTGTATTTCCTGAGTCTCATTTAACGACCTCAATTCCACGGGAGTCTGGTGGCGTTTAAAGTGTGGGGGCATTTTACGGGAAGGTTACATTACTGTAAACATCATTAGGCCTGTGTCAGGAAGGTGTTACCGGGTTCTGCCGCACGTGTCACAAGTGTTGCAAATTATGTCGGTTTTTATGACCGAAGCCGCATGGCATGGGCTTTATAACGAAAGGACCCCCAAGCATACCCTAAAAGGGGCAATTGGTATAACCATTGTTAAAAATAAACAAAAAATTAACAATTAATTATCAATAAAAAGACAATTAAAAAACGAAAATTCAATCTTTCCCAAGCTGAATCGTTTAATGAAAAATAGCCTGAAAGAAATGGCTCCAATAATTTCCGAATCCTATCCCGCACAAAACAACAAATATTTTTTTTAGCGTTTGTCGGTTATTTCACCGTTATAATTTCAGCCGGTGATTACAACGGGAAATAACCTTTCGCTTTTATCTTCAGGTTGTCTGCGTTTTACGCAGAGCCAGAAAATCGAGCAGCCCACCGAGCAGGATCCCGACGACCGCCAGCAGGGCGCCGACATCAAGGAGAAGGGCTTCAAGAGGAAGCACCAGGGGGGTAGTGGCATTGATGATAAGCACCACGAGCCATAACCCCAGCGCCAGACATCCCACCATTAACAGGCGTAGCGCAAAACGGTAGGCGCGCTGATATTCCGTTCGCGGCATAAAGTGTTCTGTTCGCTGGGTATATTCCAGCGTCTGGCGGCAGACCAGCAACAATAAAATGCCTGGCACGGCTGCAACCACGGAGAAGAGATAAAACGTTGGCCAACCGTGCGCTTCAACAAACCAACCGGCAATCGGCCCCACATATACGCGGCCCACGGCAGAAAGCGCCGAGAGCAGGGCGAACTGCGTTGCAGAAAACGACTTGTTGCAGAGCGTCATCAGCAGGGCGACAAACGCCGCGGTACCCATTCCGCCACACAGGTTCTCAAAGAACACTGCTGCCGCCATGCTAATCATATGTTTATCGGTAATCGACAGCAGCCAGTAACCCGCGTTAGACGCCCCCTGCAGAATGCCGAAGATCAGCAACGCCCGGAACAAGGTCAGGCGCTGCATCAACACCCCGCCGTAAAGTGCGCCGACGATAGTGGCAAAGAGCCCGAGGGTTTTGTTAACCACTCCCACTTCACCGGCATCGAACCCGACGCCGCGGATCAGGAACGTGGTGGTCAGGCTCATCGCGAAGGCATCACCCAGCTTATAAAGGACGATGAGCAGCAGGATCAGCCAGGCATTGTTGCGGCCAAAGAAATCACGCAGCGGTTCGGCAACGGCCTGCTCCAGAGAACGGGGGACCGGAATCACGTCGCTCGGTTCAGGGGCGAGGAGGGTGGCAATAATGCACGGGATCAGCAGGGCGGCCATCAGCCAGTACATGCCCTGCCAGCCCAGATAGCGGTCAGCCAGCCACAGCGCCAGCCCACCAGATACCAACATGCCGAGGCGATAGCCCAGCACGCTGATGGCTGCACCGGCTCCACGCTCTTCTGCGGGTAACACGTCCGTTTTCCAGGCATCAAACACGATATCCTGTGACGCGGAACAGAAGGCGATCACCACCGCAAGCGCCGCCATCCAGCGAAGCTGTGTCGACGGCTCAAGGAATCCCATGGCGGCAATGGCCAGCAACAGCAGGACCTGCGTCATCACCAGCCAGCCACGACGACGGCCCAGGAACGGCGGGGTGTAGCGATCCATCACCGGCGACCACAGGAACTTAAAGACATACGCCTGGCCGACGAGCGAGAAGAAGCCAATGGTTTTGAGATCGATATTCTCAACCGTCATCCAGGCCTGCAATGTGCCGGAAGTGAGCGCGAGGGGTAAACCGGAGGCAAAGCCAAGGATCAGCAGAATGGCTGATTTGGGTTGCTGGAAAATGCGTAAGTAATGACTGGACATGTTCTTAAAAACTGACCCGGTAAAATACCGGGTCAGTCAGCAGGATTAACGCGCGTTTTGCTTGATAAAGTCGTGAATGCTGGTGTCCTGCGCCATATCGGCGATGGTATCGGTCAGCACGCTGTTTACGGCGTTAGCAATGTTCTGGTTAGAAGCCTGGAAAGCACCTTCTACGGAGTAGCTGGCGCGATAGTTTTTGGTCATCTTGTTGCCGTTCTTCGCGGTAGCGATGATGGCGATGTCCGCTTTGGTGGAGATGTTGTAGCGCACGTTACCCTGGGAAACGTCAGCGTACAGGTTGTTAACGATGATCTGCAGATCAACCGCGCCGCTTGGGCCAATCATGTAACCACGAGAGGTCATCTGTTTCTCCAGCACTTCCTGCAGCAGGAAGCGCAGGTCACGGGAAGCGGTCAACGTTACCAGCTGGTTGTCGCGGGTCACTTTCGCCAGGGCCTGATCCTGACGTTGATCGGCACCGTTAATGCTCACGGTCACGCCCATCAGGCTTGGATCCTGCTGGGGCAGCGTGATTTTTGGTGAGACATCAATGGTTGTTGGCGGGGTAGCGCAGCCTGCCAGCATAAAGAGGGCTACCAACGGAAAGAAGAGTTTTTTTAACATTTTCGGGTTCTCAACGAATCGTAAGCATAAAGAGAGAAAAATTGCCGCCATCATAACATCGCTAACGGCCAGGGGAAGTGGTCAACGCATGTAAATTCATCGCCTTGTCTGAAAACTGACCAGTTCGCCCTTTTTCTCAACCTGTGTGTGACAAAACGTATGAGCCTCACAGTGAACTTCATTCGTTTGAATGAGAAAATAAGACGAAAGCTAAATATTTGTTGTCTTGTTGTAATGGAACCGGTAAAAGCGGCTAACATTTAAAGGGATGGGTGACATCCTGGCGTTGTCGGAGGAGTAATTTCATGATGATACGTGAGCAGATAGAAGATAAATTAAGGGCAGCGTTCAACCCTGTGTTCCTCGAAGTCGTCGACGAAAGCTATCGTCATAACGTGCCGGCAGGTTCTGAAAGCCACTTCAAAGTGGTTCTGGTTAGCGATCGCTTCACGGGAGAACGTTTCCTGAACCGACACCGCTTGATCTACAGCACCTTGACGGAAGAACTCTCCACAACCGTACATGCGCTGGCATTGCATACCTACACCATTAAGGAGTGGGAAGGCTTGCAGGATACGGTTTTTGCATCCCCGCCTTGTCGCGGTGCAGGCACCATCGCCTGATAAATCGGATTTGCAACCGCTGGAGTTTTTCCAGTATGTTGCATACAGATTTCCTCAAAACGGCCTTCGGGCCGTTTTGTTTTGTCTGAGTTTTGAGCGGATGGTGCGATTTTAAGGCTAAAAATAGCCTTAAAGTGTGAAAAAAGCCGCAGCAACATGCCCCAACCGTTCTCGACTCACCTAAGTGATGCCGCTATAATGCCGCGTCTTATTGAATGTCTTCGGGATGATTCTGGCGACAGGGAATGTGAATCTGCACTAAGAGAGCATCCCGGTAAAACAGACAGATTCAGAGTTGACCGAGCACTGTGATTTTTTTGAGGTAACAAGATGCAAGTTTCAGTTGAAACCACTCAAGGCCTTGGCCGCCGTGTAACGATTACTATCGCTGCTGACAGCATCGAAACTGCTGTGAAAAGCGAGCTGGTCAACGTAGCAAAAAAAGTACGTATTGACGGCTTCCGTAAGGGCAAAGTACCAATGAATGTTGTTGCTCAGCGTTATGGCGCTTCCGTGCGTCAGGATGTGCTGGGTGAACTGATGAGCCGCAACTTTATCGATGCGATCATCAAAGAAAAGATCAATCCGGCCGGTGCGCCGAACTACGTTCCAGGCGAATACAAACTGGGCGAAGACTTCACCTACTCTGTAGAGTTCGAAGTGTATCCGGAAGTAGAACTGAAAGGTCTGGAATCTATCGAAGTTGAAAAACCGATTGTTTCCGTGACCGACGAAGATGTTGACGGCATGCTGGATACCCTGCGTAAGCAGCAGGCTAACTGGAAAGAGAAAGAAGGCGCTGTTGACGCTGAAGACCGCGTCACCATCGACTTCACCGGTTCTGTAGACGGCGAAGAGTTCGAAGGCGGCAAAGCGACTGACTTCGTACTGGCAATGGGTCAGGGTCGTATGATCCCGGGCTTCGAAGACGGTATCAAAGGCCACAAAGCGGGCGAAGAGTTCACCATCGACGTGACCTTCCCTGAAGAGTACCACGCTGAAAACCTGAAAGGTAAAGCAGCGAAGTTCGTCATCAACCTGAAGAAAGTGGAAGAGCGCGAACTGCCAGAACTGACTGAAGAATTCATCAAGCGTTTCGGCGTGGAAGATGGTTCTGTTGCTGGTCTGCGTACTGAAGTACGTAAAAACATGGAACGCGAGCTGAACGGTGCTGTGCGTAACCGTGTGAAATCTCAGGCTATTGAAGGCCTGGTGAAGGCGAACGAAATCGACGTTCCAGCTGCGCTGATCGACAGCGAAATCGACGTACTGCGTCGTCAGGCTGCACAGCGTTTCGGTGGCAACCAGCAGCAAGCGATGGAACTGCCACGCGAGCTGTTCGAAGAGCAGGCAAAACGCCGCGTTGTTGTTGGTCTGCTGCTGGGCGAAGTGATTCGTACTCACGAGCTGAAAGCTGACGAAGAGCGTGTGAAAGGCCTGATCGAAGAGATGGCTTCTGCATACGAAGATCCATCAGAAGTTATCGAGTTCTACGGTAAGAACAAAGAGCTGATGGACAACATGCGCAATGTTGCCCTGGAAGAGCAGGCTGTTGAAGCGGTACTGGCGAAAGCGAAAGTGACCGAAAAAGCGACCTCTTTCAACGAACTGATGAACCAGCAGGCGTAATTTCGCCCCGAAGGTTTAAAGTTTGAACAAAAACCCGTTGCCTTCCGGCAACGGGTTTTTTTTATCGCACCAATAGCCCAGGAAGGGTGCTAAAACGCCCTTTCGGTGTTAGCGTAACAACAAAAGGTTGTTATGCTTGAAATAGGGCAATGTAAACCCCATAAGTGTGTAATCAGATGAATGAGACTGGCTGATAATCCGTCCGTAAGGTTACAATCAGTACAGCAGGTGTTTTCAATTTTGATCCAGGAGACGGAAATGTCATACAGTGGCGAACGAGATAACTTTGCACCCCATATGGCTCTGGTGCCAATGGTTATTGAACAGACCTCACGTGGTGAGCGTTCTTTTGATATCTATTCCCGTCTGCTCAAGGAACGCGTTATCTTTCTGACCGGCCAGGTGGAAGACCACATGGCGAACCTGATCGTGGCGCAGATGCTGTTTCTGGAAGCGGAAAACCCGGAAAAAGACATTTACCTGTACATTAACTCCCCAGGCGGCGTGATTACGGCAGGTATGTCCATTTATGACACCATGCAATTCATCAAGCCTGATGTGAGCACTATCTGTATGGGTCAGGCAGCATCTATGGGGGCCTTCCTGTTAACCGCAGGGGCAAAAGGCAAACGTTTCTGCCTGCCGAATTCCCGCGTGATGATTCACCAGCCGCTGGGTGGTTACCAGGGGCAGGCGACGGATATCGAAATCCACGCCCGCGAAATTCTGAAAGTAAAAGCGCGCATGAATGAACTTATGGCGCAGCATACGGGTCAATCTCTTGAGCAGATCGAGCGCGATACCGAGCGCGATCGCTTCCTCTCTGCTTCAGAGGCAGTTGAGTACGGCTTAGTCGACTCCATTTTGACCCATCGTAATTGATGCCCGCGACGCGAGTGTGCCGCTATACTAAGGTAAAGCGGCACTCTGCTTGAGAGCAGCTTGCGTCTGAAAATGGCATTTGCGTCGTCATGTGCGGCACAAAGAACTTAAAAAGAGGTTTGGACTCATGACAGATAAACGCAAAGATGGTTCGGGCAAACTGCTGTACTGCTCTTTTTGCGGCAAAAGCCAGCATGAAGTGCGTAAACTGATTGCCGGGCCGTCCGTGTATATCTGCGACGAATGTGTTGATTTATGTAATGACATCATTCGCGAAGAGATTAAAGAAGTAGCGCCTCACCGCGAGCGTAGCGCGCTGCCGACACCGCATGAAATTCGTCATCATCTGGACGACTATGTCATCGGTCAGGAGCAGGCTAAGAAAGTGCTGGCGGTAGCGGTATATAACCACTACAAACGCCTGCGTAACGGTGATACCAGCAATGGCGTAGAGCTGGGTAAAAGTAACATTCTGCTGATCGGCCCAACCGGTTCCGGTAAAACGCTGTTGGCTGAAACGCTCGCACGCCTGCTGGATGTGCCGTTCACCATGGCGGATGCCACCACCCTGACCGAAGCCGGTTACGTGGGTGAAGATGTGGAAAACATCATCCAGAAACTGCTGCAGAAGTGCGATTACGACGTACAAAAAGCCCAGCGCGGTATCGTCTATATCGATGAGATCGACAAGATCTCCCGTAAATCAGACAACCCGTCTATCACCCGTGACGTATCAGGGGAAGGTGTACAGCAGGCATTGCTGAAGCTGATCGAAGGGACCGTTGCCGCAGTGCCCCCGCAGGGTGGCCGTAAACATCCGCAGCAGGAGTTCCTGCAGGTTGATACCTCCAAGATCCTGTTCATCTGTGGCGGTGCTTTCGCCGGTCTGGATAAAGTTATCTCCCACCGTGTTGAAACCGGCTCCGGCATTGGTTTTGGCGCAACGGTGAAGGCCAAATCCGAGAAAGCGAACGAAGGCGAACTGCTGTCTCAGGTTGAACCAGAAGATCTGATCAAGTTTGGTCTGATCCCAGAATTCATTGGGCGTCTGCCGGTTGTGGCCACGCTGAATGAACTGAGTGAAGAAGCGCTGATCCAGATCCTGAAAGAGCCGAAAAACGCGCTGACCAAGCAGTATCAGGCGCTGTTTAACCTGGAAGGCGTTGAGCTGGAATTCCGTGATGAAGCGCTGGATGCGATTGCGAAGAAAGCGATGATCCGTAAAACCGGTGCCCGTGGTCTGCGTTCCATCGTTGAAGCGGCGCTGCTTGATACCATGTACGACCTGCCTTCCATGGAAGATGTCGAAAAAGTGGTTATCGACGAGTCCGTTATCGGTGGTCAAAGCAAGCCGCTGCTGATTTACGGGAAACCGGAAGCGCAGCAGGCATCTGGCGAATAATTCACCAAATCATACAAGCAGTTAATCAAAAAGGGGGGATTTTATCTCCCCTTTACTTTTTCCGTATTCATGGCGTTGAATGTGTGGGAAACATCCCCATATACTGGATTACATGTTAATGGTTGTGTGAAGCACAGTTACATGACCAGTTTACCTGGCGGACACTAAACTAAGAGAGAGCTCTATGAATCCTGAGCGTTCTGAACGCATTGAAATCCCCGTATTGCCGTTGCGCGATGTGGTGGTTTATCCGCACATGGTCATACCCTTATTTGTAGGGCGGGAAAAATCTATCCGTTGCCTCGAAGCCGCCATGGATCATGATAAAAAAATCATGTTGGTTGCGCAGAAGGAAGCTTCGACGGATGAGCCGGGTGTAAACGATCTTTTCACCGTCGGGACCGTGGCCTCTATTTTGCAGATGCTGAAGCTGCCTGACGGCACCGTTAAGGTGCTGGTAGAAGGCCTGCAGCGTGCGCGTATTACCACCCTGTCTGACAATGGCGAACATTTCTCTGCCAAGGCAGAGTACCTTGATTCGCCTCAGCTTGATGAGCGCGAGCAGGAAGTGCTGGTGCGCACCGCGATTAGCCAGTTTGAAGGCTATATCAAGCTGAACAAGAAAATCCCACCAGAAGTGCTGACGTCGCTGAACAGCATCGACGATCCCGCACGTCTGGCGGACACCATCGCAGCGCATATGCCGCTGAAGCTGGCGGACAAACAGTCCGTGCTGGAGATGTCCGACGTTAACGAACGTCTGGAATATCTGATGGCGATGATGGAGTCTGAAATCGATCTGCTGCAGGTTGAGAAGCGTATTCGCAACCGCGTGAAAAAGCAGATGGAAAAATCGCAGCGTGAGTACTATCTGAATGAGCAAATGAAAGCCATTCAGAAAGAACTCGGCGAGATGGACGACGCGCCGGACGAAAACGAAGCGCTGAAGCGTAAGATCGACGCGGCAAAAATGCCGAAAGAGGCCAAAGAGAAAGCGGAAGCTGAACTGCAGAAGCTGAAAATGATGTCTCCGATGTCGGCTGAAGCGACGGTGGTGCGTGGCTACATCGAGTGGATGGTTCAGGTGCCGTGGAATGCCCGCAGCAAGGTCAAAAAAGACCTGCGTCAGGCGCAGGAGATCCTGGATACCGACCACTACGGCCTGGAGCGTGTTAAAGACCGCATCCTTGAGTACCTCGCGGTACAAAGCCGTGTAAACAAACTGAAAGGCCCAATCCTCTGTCTGGTTGGACCGCCAGGGGTAGGTAAAACCTCTCTGGGCCAGTCCATTGCGAAAGCGACCGGACGTAAATATATCCGTATGGCGCTGGGTGGCGTACGCGACGAAGCGGAAATCCGCGGTCACCGTCGTACCTACATCGGTTCTATGCCGGGTAAATTGATCCAGAAGATGGCGAAAGTTGGGGTTAAAAACCCGCTGTTCCTGCTCGATGAGATCGACAAAATGTCGTCGGATATGCGTGGCGATCCGGCCTCGGCTCTGCTGGAAGTACTTGATCCAGAACAGAACGTGGCGTTCAGCGATCACTACCTGGAAGTGGACTACGATCTGAGCGATGTGATGTTCGTGGCGACCTCCAACTCCATGAACATTCCGGCTCCGCTGCTGGATCGGATGGAAGTGATCCGTCTGTCTGGTTATACCGAAGACGAGAAGCTGAATATTGCGAAGCAGCATCTGCTGCCGAAACAGATTGAGCGTAACGCACTGAAAGCCAACGAACTGACCGTCGAGGACAGCGCGATTATCGGCATCATTCGCTACTACACTCGCGAAGCGGGCGTGCGTAGCCTTGAGCGTGAAATCTCGAAACTGTGCCGTAAAGCGGTGAAACAGCTGCTGCTGGATAAGAGCCTGAAGCACATCACCATTAACGGCGACAATCTGCATGCCTATCTGGGCGTTCAGCGTTTCGACTATGGTCGTGCGGACAACGAAAACCGCGTGGGTCAGGTCACCGGTCTGGCATGGACGGAAGTGGGCGGCGATCTGCTGACCATCGAAACCGCCTGTGTGCCAGGTAAAGGTAAGCTGACCTACACCGGTTCTTTGGGTGAAGTCATGCAGGAGTCCATCCAGGCGGCCTTGACCGTGGTTCGCGCACGTGCGGAGAAACTGGGGATCAACCCGGATTTCTACGAAAAACGCGACATTCACGTTCACGTCCCGGAAGGGGCAACGCCGAAAGATGGCCCAAGCGCCGGTATCGCGATGTGTACCGCGCTGGTCTCCTGTCTCACAGGTAACCCGGTGCGCGCTGATGTCGCAATGACCGGTGAAATTACCCTGCGTGGTCAGGTTCTGCCAATTGGTGGGTTAAAAGAAAAACTGCTGGCGGCACATCGTGGTGGGATCAAAACCGTATTGATTCCTTACGAAAATAAACGCGATTTGGAAGAGATTCCTGACAACGTGATTGCCGATCTGCAGATTCATCCTGTTAAGCGAATTGAGGAGGTTCTTACTCTCGCATTGCAGAATGAACCCTCCGGAATGCAGGTTGTGACTGCAAAATAGTGACCTCGCGCAAAGAGCGTCAATAAAAACAAGGCTGGTAAGTCATTTCGCACTTGCCAGCCTTTTTTTGTATAGCTAATTTAGATTGCTGATTAGGTCAGCCATCAACAACGGGTGTTGTAAGGTCATGGCAGGCCTGATATAACTGCTGCGCGGTCGCGTTGTGAAGGATTCAGGCGCGATATAAATTATAAAGAGAGGAAGAGAACAGTGAATAAATCTCAACTGATTGACAAAATTGCTGCTGGTGCTGATATTTCTAAAGCTGCAGCTGGACGTGCGTTAGATGCATTAATTGCTTCTGTTACTGAATCTCTGCAGGCTGGGGACGACGTTGCACTGGTAGGCTTCGGTACTTTTGCTGTTAAAGAGCGTGCTGCCCGTACTGGCCGCAACCCTCAGACCGGTAAAGAGATCACCATTGCTGCCGCTAAAGTGCCGGGTTTCCGTGCAGGTAAAGCGCTGAAAGACGCAGTAAACTGATTGCTTTCCCGTTTCAGGGAAGCCGAAAAGTACAAGGGCGCATCATTTGATGTGCCTTTTTTATTTGTCCAGACCTGATTTGTGCGAGTTTATGCGAGTTGTGGGCTGACAATCGCCCCGTTTTCTTGTCACAATACGCCTTTACGCGCGACGGTCAGGATTTTCCGTTAGCGTCGGGTAACCAGTCACCTACAGCGGAGTGTTGTTACACCATGATGGACAGCTTACGCACGGCTGCTAACAGTCTCGTGCTCAAGATTATTTTCGGTATCATTATCGTGTCGTTCATATTGACCGGCGTGAGCAGTTACCTTATCGGCGGTGGCGCAAATTATGCCGCAAAAGTGAACGGCCAGGAAATCAGCCGCGGTCAGTTCGAGAACGCGTTTGCCGGTGAACGTAACCGTATGCAGCAACAGCTGGGCGACCAATTCTCTGAGCTGGCTGCGAACGAAGGATACATGAAAACCCTGCGCCAGCAGACGCTGAACCGCCTGATTGACGAAGCGCTCCTCGATCAATATGCCAAAAAACTGGGTCTGGGTATCAGCGATGAGCAGGTTAAAAAAGCCATCTTCTCGACTCAGGCTTTCCAGTCTAACGGCAAGTTCGACAATGCTCGCTATAACAGCATTGTGAATCAGATGGGCATGACGGCCGATCAATACGCGCAGGCGCTGCGTAACCAGCTGACGACGCAACAGCTCATCAATGCGGTGGTTGGTACTGATTTCATGCTCAAAGGTGAAACTGACGAACTGGCAGCCCTGGTGGCACAGCAGCGTGTTGTGCGTCAGGCGACCATCGATGTGAATGCGCTCGCGGCGAAGCAGCAGGTGAGCGACGCAGAGGTTAACGCCTGGTACGAGCAGAATAAAAACAGCTTTGTTGCACCTGAGCAGTTCCGCGTGAGCTATATCAAGCTGGATGCTGCTGCGTTGCAGGAAAGCGCGACTGATGCAGAAATCCAGTCTTACTACGATCAGCATCAGGATCAGTTCACTCAGCCGCAGCGTAACCGCTACAGCGTGATTCAGACCAAAACCGAAGCCGATGCCAAAGCGGTGCTGGATGAGCTGAACAAAGGCGCAGATTTCGCCACCGTTGCGAAAGCAAAATCCACCGACATCATTTCTGCCAAAAATGGCGGCGATATGGGCTGGCTGGAAGCGGCGACTACGCCGGATGAGCTGAAAAATGCCGGTCTGAAAGACAAGGGCCAGCTGTCGGGTGTGATTAAATCGTCCGTTGGTTTCCTGGTTGCGCGTCTGGATGATATCGAAGCCGCTAAAACCAAACCACTGGCTGAGGTGCGTGATGATATCGCCGCCAAAGTGAAGCAGGAAAAAGCGCTTGATGCGTACTATGCCCTGCAGCAGAAAGTGAGCGATGCGGCGAGCAACGACAACGAATCTCTGGCCGGTGCAGAGCAGGTTGCTGGCGTGAAAGCGGTGGAGACCGGCTGGTTTGGCCGAGACAACCTGCCGGAAGAGCTGAACTTCAAACCGGTTTCGGATGCCATCTTCAACGGTGGTCTGGTGGGCGAGAACGGTACGCCGGGCAGCAACTCCGATATCATTACCGTTGACGGTGACCGTGCGTTTGTTCTGCGCGTAAGCGAGCACAAGCCTGAAGCGGTAAAACCGCTGGCGGAAGTGAAAGATCAAGTTGTGGCGCAGGTTAAACATAGCAAAGCGGAACAGCAGGCAAAACTGGATGCTGAGAAGATCCTGGCTGACCTGAAAGCCGGTAAAGAAGACGCCCTGAAAGCGGCGGGTCTGAGCTTCGGTGACGCGAAAACGCTGAGCCGAACCGGTCAGGACCCAATCAGCCAGGCTGTGTTTGGTCTGAGCCTGCCAGCGAAAGACAAACCGAGCTTCGGGACAACAACCGACATGCAGGGGAACGTCGTTCTGCTGGCGCTGGATGAAGTGAAAGCCGGCACCATGCCAGAAGCGCAAAAGAAAGCAATGGTTCAGGGTATCACCCAGAACAATGCCCAGATTGCTTTCGAAGCGATGATGAGCAACCTGCGTAAAGAAGCCAAAATCAAGCTGGGCGATGCCATCACTCAGCAGCAATAATTACGTATCTGCTCGCAGATTTTCGTAACGCTCTGCAAACCCTGAAGGCCGCTTTCGCGGCCTTTTCCATTTCTGCAAACGCATGTTTGAGCCTCTTTTGGCTGACGGCTATGGTGACATGGCTGTCAACAAACAAGGAGATAACAGCATGAAATGTGGAATCAAAGCACTGCTAATCACACTGGCTATTGCCACTACCGGAATGAGCGCAGGCGCACTGGCGGCGTCCCCCGCAGCCAAAACGCAGTCTGTACAGAGCAAAACTGACCCCGCTGCACAAGCATCTGCCCAAACTAAAGCCGCTGAACCTGGCAAAAGCACAGAGGACGACGGTACACGCGTCAGCATCAATACGGCCTCGGCTGAAGATCTCGCCCGCGTGATGAACGGCGTAGGGCTTAAAAAAGCGCAGGCTATCGTCAGCTACCGTGAAGAGTACGGCCCGTTTAAAACGGTTGACGACCTCAGGCAGGTTCCGGGGATGGGCAATTCACTGGTTGAGCGCAACCTCTCACACCTGACGTTGTAATCTCAGTTTTACTTGCACAGCAGCAAAAGTTTGCCAGGATAAAGAGGTCATACCAGTCTTGACCTCTTATCCTATAACAACAGTAAAGGCTATTGCGCTATGCAGACAAAAATCAAAGTACGCGGTTTTCATCTTGATGTTTACCAGCACGTGAATAACGCCCGCTATCTCGAATTTCTTGAAGAGGCGCGCTGGGATGGGCTGGAAAACAGCGAAAGCTTCCAATGGCTGACCGCGCACAACATTGCGTTCGTGGTCGTCAACATCAATATCAACTACCGTCGCCCGGCCGTGCTGGGGGATGTGCTTACAGTGACCAGCCAGGTGCAACAGCTAAACGGGAAGAGCGGCGTGCTCAGTCAGATCGTGACGCTGGATCCGGAAGGGCAGGTGGTAGCCGATGCGCTGATCACCTTCGTTTGTATCGATCTGAAAACGCAGAAAGCACTGCCGCTGGAAGGGGAATTGCGGGAAAAGCTGGAGCTGATGATCGTGTGATTTTTTGTCTTTTATAAAAGACAAAGTGTTTTTCCAGGGATAGAATAATGGACAGGGACTATGTTGTTGAGCGTTATCGGACCCGTGACGGCAAAGTGCCGTTTGAGGAGTGGATAACCAGGATGCGCAGAAAGGATCCGGAGACCGTTTTACGGATCCTTATGCGTATTAACCGTGCAATAAAGCATAATTTTGGTGATTACAAATACCTTAGAGAAGGTGTTTGGGAGATGCGAATTGATAGTGGTCCCGGTTACAGGATCTATTTTGCCGTAGAGCATCAGAGGGTCTTGTTGTTACTCATCGGTGGTGACAAGAAGAGTCAAAAACAAGATGTTAAACAGGCGGTAGATTTCTTGAAAGATCATCTATCTAAAGGAAAAACAGATGAGCACTTCTAAACGACACTATTCAAGTTCTGTTAACCATCACGATGCGGTTGTAAAAATGCTTCGTGAGAATCCTTCCTATGCTCAACTTTACCTGCAAATAGCACTGGAAGAAATTTATGAGGATCAGGGGATCCCTGCCTATCTCATTGCACTCCGCCAGGTCATCGAATCCCGCGGCGGCATAGGTGAAATTGCTGCCAAAGCAGGTCTTTCCCGCCAGCAGCTATACCGAACCTTGTCTGATAATGGCAATCCAACACTGACGACGCTAATGAAAGTCACGCGTGCTGCCGGTGTAAAACTGTTCGACAGCACGGTCAAATAACCCTATTTCAGCCCGGTTTTTTTCTGCATTGCGGCCATCACACCGGCTTTATCTGCCAGGTAGTGATTCAAGCCATTGGCACGCAGGTTACAGGCGGCGCACTGGCCGCATCCGTCGCCCTTGATGCCGTTGTAGCAGGTCAGGGTTTCGCTGCGAACCAAATCCAACTTGCCCCAGTAGTCCGCCAGTGCCCAGGTTTCCGCTTTATCAAGCCACATTAGTGGCGTTTCAAAGCGCGTCTCCTTGGCCATCCCCAGATTTACCGCGTGATTGAGCGCTTTCACAAACTCGTCGCGGCAGTCCGGGTAACCGGAGAAGTCGGTTTCGCAAACGCCGGTGATCACCGCTTCGGCTTGCACCTGGTAGGCGTAGATGGCCGTCAGGGTCAGAAAAAGAATATTACGCCCTGGCACAAAGGTATTGGGAATACCGCTGGCGTCAGGTTTGTAATCAGGAACAGGAATACTGTCGCGGGTGAGGCTGCTGACGGCCAGTTCGTTTAACAGCGTGACGTCCAGCACCTTATGCGCGCGTGCGCCCAGTTTCAGCGCCAGTTCGCGGGCAACGTCGATTTCAGCGCGATGGCGCTGGCCATAATCGAAAGTGACACAATGCACTTCATCGTACTGGTGAAGCGCCTGAACCAGGCAGGTAGTGGAATCTTGTCCTCCGCTGAACACGACGACGGCACGTTTCATAAATCATCTCGACAGTTACGGTAAAAACATTATGTTACCGTCTGACTTCGGCGACGACCAGCTTCTTCACGACCGGGAGGCTGGAAGCCAGGCCGCAGTGAAATCAAACCAGCCACGGGTATTCAGTCGTATTCCGTTTACCCCCGGTGGTGCGCTGATTTGATACTGGTAGTTAAACAGCGGCGTCAGCACTGCATTATCCATCAGCCGGGTAAAGATGGCTCTCAGGCCAGCGTGTCTTGCCTGCTCATCGGCCTGAGTCTGAACGGCATCCAGCGTGGCCTGCAGATGCGCAACTTGCGGCGCGCTTAGCAGATGCGGCCAGAGGGTATCGCACCGAAGCCACTGTTCAAGTGTATACTCCGGCGCTTCGCCAATCAGCCTGTCTCCCATCATCATGTCCGCATCGGCAAGCTGCGGACATCCGTCCCACGTCTTCGCATCGTGAAAGATAACGGTCAGTTCGCATCCCTGCTGCGCAAGGTACTGTTTTAGCTGGTTTGCCATGGTGTGTAACTCAACGGGCAAATGGTAAACGAGGGTTAACGCTGCCGGTAAAAGAACGTGCGTTAAATCCGGCCACCGGGGAATAGGCAGGCCTGGAAGCAGCTCTTCTGTTGGTGTAATCAACCCTTCGTTCAGCGGGAGCGTATGCAGCAGCGTTGAGAGATGGATGATATTGATTAGCCGTCGAGCCTGCAGTTCACTCATCCGGTCGCTCTGTTTCAGGGTGAGATAACAGAAGCCCAGGCTGGTGCTGTTACTTACCAGCCGCAGGCTCTCCAGTTCATCAGGCTCGCCAATGGCAATCTGCACCGGATGACGGCAGCTGGTCCCCAGTCCGTAATCAAATAGCGTCGGCGTGATCCAGTATTCAATCGCCTTGATCAGCGGGTGGCTAAGATGGTACTGCTCGTGGCTTTCCAGACGCACCAGCTCGGAATCAAACACGCTCAGCCTGAAAGGGCCGCTGCCCGTCATGGGCTGATCGGGGTGGGCCAGACGGCTACAGTAGGTCGCCAGACGATGGGGCAACCAGTAGTCCGGTTGATGCAGGGTAAACGTCAGGCACTGCGGGTGAGTGACCTCGATGTCTAATACGCTCTGGAACAGTTTGCGCAGGGCTGGCAGCATAAGCAGGGCCTTCAGGCTCCGTTGCAACTGCGCTGTCTCAATTTTGTCGCCATTATGCCAGTGCAGGGTCGAGCGGATATAAAAATGCCAGCGCAGGCCGCCATCCGTGACTTCCCAGTGATGGGCAAGATCGCCCGTTGGTTCGCTGCTGTTGCCATTAAAGCGTGTCAGCCCGGAGAAAACCTGGCCTGCCAGGTGCTGCTCCGCCCGGCCGGGTAAAAAGCCAGGCTGCAGCGCATCCAGTGAGCGGTAATAGGGAATGCGCAGCGTCGGCGTATCGTTTTGCCACTGTCCGCCCAAAAAGGGATGCAGCAACTCCCGCAACTCTTCCGGCGCAAGCTGGGCCAGCTCCAGGGCGTTATGTTGCTGCCCATGCTTCAGCGCTTCTTCCATCATCGTATTGCGCAGTGATTCCGGGCTGACATAAAACCTGAGCTCACCGCGCTTGCCGCGACCAGACTG
Organism: Enterobacter sp. 50793107; assembly: GCF_001463365.1. Classification (NCBI taxonomy): domain Bacteria; kingdom Pseudomonadati; phylum Pseudomonadota; class Gammaproteobacteria; order Enterobacterales; family Enterobacteriaceae; genus Enterobacter; species Enterobacter sp. 50793107. Next base: position 102,119 of record NZ_LNII01000075.1, read on the forward strand.
TGCATGCCAGTTCAGCCAGCCAGCCTCCTGCGCCTGACGCAGCAGGGTGCGAACATGCCGCTCGCTGCAAAAACAGCGGCTGGCGAGCTCCGCAATGGTGACCTGCTGCGGTGCCCCTTCGGAAGGCTGCCACAGGCGCTGATACTGTTTGAGGCGGTTGAGCTGGCGCATAATAAACCCGGAACAATAATTCTCATCTATTCACTATTACTTCCGTATATCTCACGCAATACTGATGCACAAGTTAATCGCATCACATTTCGGGAGTTATGATGGCTCGGCTCGCTGCATTTGATATGGACGGCACGTTGTTAATGCCGGATCACCGTTTAGGGGAGAAAACCCTGAACACCCTTAAGCGCCTGCGTGAGCGTAATGTAACCCTGACGTTTGCCACTGGCCGTCATGTGCTGGAGATGCGCCATCTGCTGGGCGCATTTTCCCTGGATGCATTTCTGATTACCGGCAACGGAACACGAATTCATTCGGTCGAAGGGGAGGTGCTGCACCGTCAGGATCTCAACCCGGAAGTGGCGGATATCGTGCTGCACAGTACCTGGGATACCCAGGCCAGCGTTCATGTCTTTAACGATAACGGCTGGTTTACCGGTCGTGAAATCCCTCAACTTCTCCATGCGCATGTCTACAGCGGTTTTCGCTATCAGCTGATGGATCTGCGCCGCATACCTGCCCACGCGGTGACCAAGATCTGTTTTTGTGGCGATCACGACGATCTCTGCCGCTTACGTATTCAGTTGAATGAGGCGTTAGGCGACCGGGCCCATCTGACCTTTTCGGCGGTGGACTGTCTGGAAGTGTTGCCGGTGGGGTGTAACAAAGGTTCTGCCCTGGCGGTCCTGAGCGACCACCTGGGCTTGACGCTGCAGGAGTGTATGGCGTTTGGTGACGCCATGAACGACCGCGAGATGCTGGGCAGCGTCGGGCGCGGTTTGATTATGGGGAATGCTATGCCGCAGCTGATCTCTGCGCTTCCTCATCTGCCGGTTATCGGACACTGCCGTAATGAAGCGGTGTCCCATTTTTTAACACATTGGCTGGACAACAACACCCTCCCATATTCCCCCGAATAGTGAGACCCTTCCAGCAAGCCAGACTTCGGTCTGGCTTTTTTTTATTTCACCAGTTGTGCAATTTGCGCTTGCCACGGCGCAATATCGCCGATGTTTGCCTGCACCCACTCCGCGTTGTAGTAGGTTTCCAGATAGCGCTCTCCGCTGTCGCACAGCAGCGTGACGATAGAGCCCGTGCGGCCCTCTTCACGCATGCGTGCTGCCAGCTGCAGCGCACCCCACATATTGGTACCGGTAGAGGCACCCACCTTGCGGCCCAGCTGCGTCTCCAGCCAGTGGGCCGTCGCGACGCTGGCGGCATCCGGTACGCGGAGCATTTCATCCACCACATCAGGAATGAACGACGGCTCAACGCGCGGGCGGCCAATCCCTTCAATTTTACTGCCCACCGGACTGCGCAGGTCGGCATTGCGGCTTTGCCAGTAGTCGAGGAATACCGAGTTTTGCGGATCCACCACCATCAGTTGCGTATCGTAGCCCTGACAGCGGATATAGCGGCCAATGGTGGCCGAGGTTCCGCCCGTACCGGCGCTCATGACGATATATGACGGAACCGGATGAGGCTCATGAGTCATCTGACGGAAAATACTGTCCGCTATATTGTTATTGCCACGCCAGTCGGTTGCACGCTCGGCGAAGGTGAACTGGTCCATATAGTGGCCGTTCAGCTCACGGGCCAGCATTTCCGAGGCGGCGTAAATTTCGCAGGCGCTTTCTACAAAGTGGCAGCGTCCGCCATAAAATTCGATCTGTTCGATTTTGCGTTTCGCGGTGCATGAGGGCATGACAGCGATAAACGGCAGGCCCAGTAAACGGGCGAAATAGGCTTCGGAGACGGCGGTTGAACCGGATGACGATTCAATAATTGTCGTGCCTTCTTTAATCCAGCCGTTACACAAGCCATACAGGAACAGCGAACGCGCCAGACGATGCTTCAGGCTCCCCGTAGGATGGGTGCTTTCATCTTTCAGATACAGCTGAATCCCCGCAAACCCCGGCAGGGCGAGGCGGATTAAATGGGTGTCGGCCGAGCGCTGGTAGTCGGCATTGATTTCGCTGATGGCATGTTTAACCCAGTTGCTATTCATCGTAATTATCCGTTTGTCATTTTGTGCCCAGCATAGCGAAAAGCACAGAAAAAATTGTTGCTATCTGGCCTTTAAAATAGAATGAAGGGAGAAAAATTTTCTCTGTGAGGTGGGTATGCTAGATAAAATTGACCGCAAGCTGCTTTCATTGCTGCAAAGTGACTGCACCCTCTCTTTGCAGGCGCTGGCAGATGCCGTTAATCTGACCACCACACCGTGCTGGAAGCGCCTCAAGAAGCTGGAAGATGACGGCATTCTGCTGGGGCGTGTCGCGTTATTAGATCCCGAAAAACTGGGGCTGGGCCTGACGGCCTTTGTCCTGATAAAAACGCAGCATCACAGCAGCGAATGGTATTGCCGCTTCGTAAACCAGGTCTCTGACATGCCGGAGGTCCTCGGCTTCTGGCGTATGGCCGGGGAGTACGATTATCTGATGCGTGTCCAGGTGGCAGACATGAAGCGCTATGATGATTTCTACAAGCGGCTGGTGAATAGCGTACCGGGCTTGTCGGACGTCACCTCAAGCTTCGCCATGGAACAGATAAAATACACCACAGCGTTACCCATTGAATAACTCCATAAAATACCTTCAGGAACAAACCGCGTGCGATTATTTGCCCAACTAAGCTGGTACTTTCGTCGGGAGTGGCAGCGCTACCTCGGCGCAGTTCTCCTGCTTATCATCATTGCCATTTTGCAGCTGATCCCGCCGAAGGTGGTGGGCTACGTTGTGGATGGCGTTACGGAACAGCATTACACCACCGCACGGGTGTTGATGTGGGTTGGCACGCTGGTGCTGACGGCCGTCATCGTCTATTTGCTGCGTTACGTCTGGCGCGTGCTGCTGTTTGGCGCGTCCTATCAGCTGGCCGTTGAGCTGCGCGAGGATTTTTACCGTCAGCTGAGTCGCCAGCACCCCGAGTTTTACCTGCGCCATCGCACCGGGGATCTCATCGCCCGCGCCACCAACGACGTCGATCGCGTGGTGTTCGCGGCCGGGGAAGGCGTATTAACGCTGGTGGATTCGCTGGTGATGGGCTGCGCGGTTCTGATTGTGATGTCCACTCAGATCAGCTGGCAACTTACCCTGCTGGCATTGCTGCCGATGCCGCTGATGGCGCTGGCGATCAACCGTTATGGCGAACAACTGCACGAGCGTTTCAAGCTGGCGCAGGCGGCGTTTTCGTCGCTAAACGATCGCACGCAGGAGAGTATGACCAGCATCCGCATGATCAAAGCCTTTGGTCTGGAGGATCGGCAATCTGCCTTGTTTGCGGCCGATGCCGCAGACACCGGCGCAAAAAACATGCGCGTTGCGCGTATTGATGCGCGCTTTGATCCGACCATCTATATCGCTATTGGCATGGCCAACCTGTTGGCCGTCGGTGGCGGGAGCTGGATGGTGGTGCAGGGCACCTTGACCCTGGGGCAGTTAACCAGTTTTGCCATGTACCTGGGGCTGATGATTTGGCCGATGCTGGCGCTGGCCTGGATGTTTAACATCGTGGAGCGCGGCAGTGCCGCCTATAGCCGCATTCGCGCCATGCTGTCTGAAGCGCCAGTGGTCAACGACGGTACCGAACCGGTACCGGAAGGGCGTGGGGTGATGAACGTCGACATCCGTACGTTTGTTTATCCGCAGACGGAACATCCGGTGCTGGAAAACGTCAGCTTTACGCTGCAACCGGGGCAAATGCTCGGGATCTGTGGCCCGACGGGATCCGGTAAAAGTACCGTTCTTTCGCTGCTCCAGCGTCACTTTGATGTCACGCAGGGGGAGATTCGTTTCCACAATCTTCCTCTCACGACACTGCAACTAGACGACTGGCGTCGCCGTTTGGCCGTGGTCAGCCAGACGCCGTTTCTCTTTTCTGACACCGTGGCGAACAACATAGCCCTTGGCTGTCCATCGGCCACGCAGGAAGAGATAGAGCATGTGGCGCGCTTAGCCAGCGTACATGACGATATTTTGCGTCTGCCGCAGGGGTATGAAACGGAGGTGGGTGAACGTGGCGTTATGCTCTCTGGCGGGCAAAAACAGCGAATTTCCATTGCCCGTGCGCTGCTGCTCAATGCTGAAATCCTGATCCTGGATGATGCGCTTTCTGCCGTGGATGGTCGAACCGAGCACCAGATCCTGCATAATCTTCGCCAGTGGAGCGACGGACGGACGGTGATCATCAGTGCCCACCGTTTGTCAGCGCTGACGGAAGCCAGTGAAATTCTGGTGTTGCAGCACGGGCACATTGCCCAGCGCGGGCAGCATGACCAGCTTGCGGAGCAACCGGGCTGGTATCGCGATATGTATCGCTATCAGCAGCTTGAAGCGGCACTCGACGATGCCCCGGAACAGGAAGAGGAGGACGCTAATGCGTAAATCAAAAACGCAGTGGCCGACGCTAAAACGCCTGCTGGCCTACGGTTCGCCATGGCGAAAACCCCTTGCTCTTGCCGTCGTGCTGCTGTGGATTGCGGCGATTGCAGAAGTGAGCGGTCCGCTGCTCATCAGTTATTTCATCGACAATATGGTTGCGAAAAGCTATTTGCCGCTGGGGCTGGTGGCGGGGTTAGGCGTGGCCTATGTGGGGCTACAGCTGGCAGCGGCTGGCCTGCACTATGCGCAGTCGCTGCTCTTTAACCAGGCGGCGGTGGGGGTGGTTCAGAAGCTGCGTACCGACGTTATGGATGCTGCGCTGCGCCAGCCGCTGAGCGAGTTTGATATCCAGCCGGTCGGGCAGGTGATTTCGCGGGTGACCAACGATACCGAGGTGATCCGCGATCTGTACGTGACGGTTGTGGCGACCGTGCTGCGCAGTGCCGCGTTGATTGGCGCCATGCTGGTGGCGATGTTCAGCCTTGACTGGCGCATGGCGCTGGTGGCGATCGCTATTTTCCCGGCGGTGCTGATTGTGATGGTGATCTATCAGCGCTACAGCACGCCCATTGTACGTCGGGTGCGGACCTACCTGGCCGATATTAACGATGGCTTCAACGAAGTGATCAACGGCATGAGCGTCATCCAGCAGTTCCGCCAGCAGGCTCGCTTTGGCGAACGCATGGGCGAAGCCAGCCGTTCGCACTATATGGCGCGTATGCAGACGCTGCGCCTTGATGGTTTTCTGCTGCGTCCGCTGCTGAGCCTCTTCTCGGCACTGGTGCTTTGCGGCCTGCTGATGCTCTTTGGCCTGAGTCCGGGCGGAACGATTGAGGTGGGGGTTCTGTATGCTTTTATCAGCTATCTGGGACGCCTGAACGAGCCGCTGATTGAACTCACAACCCAACAATCCATGTTGCAGCAGGCAGTGGTTGCCGGCGAGCGCGTCTTTGAACTGATGGACAGACCGCGTCAAACCTATGGTGAGGATACAGCACCGCTGCAAAGCGGGGCGATTACGTTTGACCATGTCTCGTTTGCCTACCGTGAAGACAGGCTGGTGTTGCAGGACATCAATCTTGATGTGCCGTCGCGCGGCTTTGTGGCGCTGGTGGGGCATACCGGCAGCGGCAAGAGTACGCTTGCAAGCCTGTTGATGGGCTACTACCCGTTAACGAAAGGCGAAATTCGTCTGGATGGACGTCCGCTGGCGTCGCTCAGCCACAGCGTATTGCGTAAAGGCGTAGCGATGGTGCAGCAAGACCCGGTCGTGCTGGCCGATACCTTTTACGCCAACGTGACCCTGGGGCGTGATTATACCGAGGAGCAGGTCTGGGCAGTGCTGGAAAAAGTGCAGCTCGCTGAGCTGGCACGCGGATTCAGCGACGGAATCAACACCCGGCTGGGCGAGCAGGGGAATAATCTTTCTGTCGGGCAAAAACAGCTTCTGGCGCTGGCGCGTGTGCTGATTGAAACGCCACAGGTGCTGATTCTGGATGAAGCGACGGCCAGCATCGACTCCGGTACTGAACAGGCTATCCAGCAGGCACTGGCCGCCGTGCGCGACCACACGACGCTGGTGGTTATCGCGCACCGTCTTTCAACGATTGTCGACGCAGATACCATTCTGGTGCTGCATCGCGGACAGGCCGTTGAACGCGGTACGCACCGGGCGCTCCTGGAGGCGAAAGGCCGCTACTGGCAGATGTATCAGCTGCAACTGGCGGGTGAAGAGCTGGCGGCCAGCGTCCGTGAGGAAGAGTCGCTTAGCGCCTGATGCACCAAAAACAGGCAACGTGCTAACAGTCACCGCTGTTGGTGCAAAACCGAAACGCGCCATGCACTGCCATGGTGCGTTTTTTTTCACCTGTTGATCATGAATGGTCTTTTAACGCGCATTGCGCCGCTTTTCCCTTCCGTTTTCATTTCTGGCACACCCCTTGCAATGTCTCCTGCGTGTTAGCTGCGGCCATTACCGAATTCTGACTGGAGGGGATCTATGAAGCTGGTTACGGTGGTAATCAAACCATTCAAACTCGAAGACGTACGTGAAGCGTTGTCTTCAATGGGTATTCAGGGACTGACTGTCACCGAAGTGAAAGGCTTCGGTCGTCAGAAGGGTCATGCCGAGCTTTATCGCGGGGCGGAATACAGCGTTAACTTCCTGCCAAAAGTAAAAATTGATGTCGCGATTGCTGATGACCAGCTTGATGAAGTCATCGATGTGATCAGCAAAGCGGCCTATACCGGCAAAATTGGCGACGGCAAAATTTTCGTTGCCGAACTGCAGCGTGTCATTCGCATCCGTACCGGCGAATCTGACGAAGCGGCACTGTAAGTAACTCCTGGCACACAGTGATAGGGATCGAGAAAATGAAGATAGCAACAATCAAAACGGGTCTGGGTTCGCTGGCACTGCTGCCGGGCCTGGCAATGGCTGCTCCTGCGGTGGCAGACAAAGCCGATAACGCCTTTATGATGATCAGCACCGCGCTGGTGCTGTTCATGTCTATTCCGGGCATCGCGCTGTTTTACGGCGGCCTGATCCGTGGCAAAAACGTTCTCTCCATGCTGACGCAGGTTGCCGTGACGTTCGCGCTGGTTTGCGTGCTGTGGGTGGTTTACGGCTACTCTCTGGCCTTCGGTGAAGGTAACGCTTTCTTCGGCAACTTCAACTGGGCCATGTTGAAAAATATTGAACTGACCGCAGTGATGGGCAGTTTCTATCAGTACATCCACGTTGCGTTCCAGGGATCGTTCGCCTGTATCACCGTGGGGCTGATTGTGGGTGCGCTGGCTGAGCGTATTCGCTTCTCCGCCGTTCTGATCTTTGTGGTGGTCTGGCTGACGCTCTCCTATGTGCCGATTGCACACATGGTCTGGGGTGGCGGTCTGCTGGCGTCGCACGGCGCGCTGGATTTCGCAGGCGGTACCGTTGTTCACATTAACGCCGCGGTAGCGGGTCTGGTGGGGGCATACCTGATTGGCAAACGCGTGGGCTTTGGCAAAGAAGCGTTCAAACCACACAATCTGCCGATGGTCTTTACCGGTACAGCAATCCTCTATTTTGGCTGGTTCGGCTTCAACGCAGGCTCTGCGAGCGCTGCTAACGAAATCGCTGCGCTGGCCTTCGTGAATACCGTGGTGGCCACGGCGGGTGCAATCCTCTCATGGGTGTTTGGTGAGTGGGCGGTACGCGGTAAACCTTCTCTGCTGGGCGCGTGCTCGGGTGCCATTGCCGGTCTGGTGGGGATCACCCCAGCATGTGGTTACGTCGGTGTCGGTGGTGCGCTGCTTGTCGGTCTGGTGTCAGGTCTGGCGGGTCTGTGGGGTGTGACAGCGCTGAAACGTCTTCTGCGCGTGGATGACCCTTGCGATGTCTTTGGCGTGCACGGCGTGTGCGGTATCGTCGGTTGTATCATGACCGGTATCTTCGCTGCGAAATCGCTGGGCGGAGTGGGTTACGCTGAGGGCGTTGACATGGTTCACCAGGTGCTGGTGCAGTTGGAAAGTATCGCCATTACCGTTGTGTGGTCTGCGGTGGTGGCCTTCATTGGCTACAAACTGGCGGACATGACTGTGGGTCTGCGCGTACCGGAAGAGCAGGAGCGCGAAGGTCTCGACGTCAACAGCCACGGCGAGAATGCGTATAACGCATAATAAACAGCAAAACGGCAATCTCCGATTGCCGTTTTTAGTATTTATTCCCTCTCCCTGTGGGTGAGGGCATCATCACCCGCGATTACGCATCACCCCTTCCTGCACCGTCGAGGCGACCAGCACGCCGTCCTGCGTATAAAACTCCCCGCGTACAAACCCGCGAGCGCTGGACGCCGAGGTGCTTTCCACGCTGTAGAGCAGCCAGTCATTCATGTTAAATGGACGATGGAACCACATTGAGTGATCGATCGTCGCAACCTGCATCCCTTTTTCAAGGAACCCCACTCCGTGCGGCTGCAGTGCAACCGGCAGGAAGTTAAAATCTGACGCATAGCCCAGCAGATACTGATGCACGCGGAAATCCTCTGGTACGGTGCCGTTGGCGCGGATCCAGACCTGGCGTTTCGGCTCGGCCGTATGGCCTTTCATCGGGTTATGGAATTCGACCGGGCGGATCTCCAGAGGTTTATCACAAAGGAACTTCTCTTTGACCTGCGGTGGCAGCAAGTGGGCCAGCGCGCGGGCGATATCGGTCTCCGATTTGAGATCGTCCGGCGACGGTGCCGCTGGCATCGTTTTCTGGTGCTCATAACCCGGTTCCGGTGCCTGGAAAGAGGCGGTCATGTAAAAGATGGGCTTGCCATTCTGAATGGCTGCCACGCGGCGCGCGCTAAAGCTGTTGCCGTCACGCAGCACTTCCACGTCGTACACAATGGGTTTTGCGCTATCGCCAGGACGCAGAAAATAGCTGTGAAAGGAGTGCACCAGACGGTCTGCCGGGACGGTCTCCTTGGCAGCGTACAGTGCCTGTCCGACGACCTGCCCTCCGAAGACCTGACGCAAGCCCAAATCTTCGCTCTGTCCGCGAAAGAGTCCTTCCTCAATTTTTTCCAGATTCAGTAATGTCAGCAGATTGTTCAGTGCCTGACTCATAGTTGTCCTCAATAAACGCCGTGGCGAAAGATAGGCAGAGTATAACGCAGAAATGAAAGTGGTCCGACGGGTAGAATTATCTGAATATCAGGGAGAATTTAGGCATTAATCAGTGATCTGTGCCACACTTGAATACGATATGTGTTTGAAACGACATCGGATGGGATCGATCCCGCTGGTGCATTGATGATAAGGAGACTTCAATGAAACTCGTGCCCATGCTAAGTGGTGTAGCTATTGCGGTGGCGTTGTCCGCCTGTGCAGGTAAGAGCGCCCAGGTGCCGGTGCCAGCAGCAGATCCAAATGGGATTAATACACTCTCACAGCAATCCATTCAGCAACCTAATGTTTCCGGTACTATCTGGATCAAACAGCGAGTCGCTTTACCACCGGATGCGGTATTAACGGTCACGCTGTCTGATGCTTCTCTGGCCGACGCGCCGTCGAAAGTGGTGGCCCAGCGTGCTGTTCGTACCGAAGGTAAGCAGGCACCGTTTAGCTTCGTGCTGCCGTATAACCCGGCAGACGTACAACCGAACGCCCGTATCCTTCTGAGCGCTGCGGTAACCATCAACGGTAAGCTGGTGTTTATTACCGATACGGTTCAGGAAGCCATCAACAACGGTGGGACGAAAATCGACCTGAACCTGGTGCCGGTGCAGCAAACCGAAGTGCCGATCGCACCACAGACGAACCAACCGTCTGTACCTACCCCACCGACTCAGCTGTAATGTGTTCCCCTCTCCTTCGGGGGAGGGGGTCAATACACCCAGCGATACTTCTGCAAATCAATCTGCCCTGATCCGGACACCTGTATCCCTTCTGAAAGTAATGCCTGCCTCTGGCGCTGCAAATCCGGCCCGGTGAGCGAGATGGCACCATGACGATTCACAACCCGATGCCAGGGCAATGTACTGCCTTCAGGAAGCCGTTTTAGCACGCCACCCACCTGACGCGCCGCGCGGGGGGAGCCGGCAAGACGTGCGATGTCACCATAGGTTGTCACGTAGCCCTCCGGAATGGAGGCCACAATTTGCCACACTCGCTGTGGAAAGGAGTCGTGTTCGTCCATCAGTACACCTGTGGGGATGAGTGAAGTGTCATGTTAAACGAAGATTGCGCCGATTGCTGTGCCTGTTTGCGCAAGAAACCACCATCCGGTTGCTGGCAGCTTGCAATTGACCGTTAGCACAGGGATAATGCGCCAGCGCGTTGGGTAACAACGCTCACAATGGGGGCTCTGTTGGTTCTCCCGCAACGCTACTCTGTTCACCAGGTCAGGTCCGGAAGGAAGCAGCCAGGGCAGACGACGTGTGTGCCGGGATGTAGCTGGCAGGGCCCCCACCCATTTGTGCTTCTGGCAACATCTTCCCGTTTTTTACCTCCTTCCAGCATGGCTATTCCACAGAATTAACAGGGTTTAATTCGTGGTGTAATATATATTTCATCGCGCTGAAATATTACTGTCATAAACCTGTAATAATAGACTGTCATTTTATTTCTGGGCGTCTTTTTTCTGTCATAAGTTAAAAATATATATCTGGATTACATTGTTAACATCGTGTATTAAATAAAGCACTTATTCCGAAGGGAAGTGACAATCATGGCTACTGCGGTATTAAACGTTAAGATTGACGAAGCGCTAAAAGAAAGACTTCGCCACTATGCGGAAGTGAATAACGAGAACTTAAGCGTGACCACAGAGAAGTTGCTGCTGCTGGCATTTGAAGCCGCAGACGAGGTGGGAGTATCGGAAGAGGATATTGATAATCAGCATACGGAAGAAGAGAGTGTAACGCCTTTTACTCCTAAAGAAATCAAAGCTCTACGTAAACTTCTGAAGAAGAGAAAATGAAACAACAACTATCGACCGCCAGTGACTACAAAGAAGCCTGCGATCTGTTGCGTTCAGGCTACGTGAAGCATGTCCGTCTTGGCTGGAATGTAGGAAGTGATGAGTTCTTTCGTATTGCGTCTGACTGGTGTGATACCGGCGCAAAAATAAAGAAAGACGGTGAAAGTTTTGTTATTTCACTGAAGGGTTTTCCTATTCCTCCTCAGCACTGATTCCTGACTGGTGAAAACTGCTGACTGCCGTATGACAGTCAGCAGTTTTTATTTTATGATCCACTTCAAACTTTTATATTAAACAAGACTGCGTTTTACCGACGGCGCGGTTTTATTTAATGCGAGCCAAACCGGTTTGATTCGTAGCAACGCCTGCTCAAGCTCTGCCGACTCAAGCGAGAAGGGCATGCGTAAGTAGCGGTCAAACGCACCCGATAAACCAAAGCGTGTGCCGGTTCCCAGATTAATCCCCAGCATTTCTGCACGTGCGGCGAGCTGTGTCGCCAGCATGCCCGGCAGCTCGATCCAGTAGGATAGCCCGCCTTCCGCCTCCTGAAACCGCCACTGGGGAAAATGTTCGCGCAGCAGTTCACCGCAGCGGTCGCGTCGCTCCTTCAGTATTTTCCGGCGCGCAGGCAGAAATGTCTCGCTATTTTTGATGAGCCACAGCGTGGCCAGCTGTTCCAGCAGCGGCGAGCCTAAATCCAGCGTATCCCGCGTCTGGGCAAGTGTGGCAATGGTGCGCGACGAGGCGCGGATCCAGCCGAGGCGCAGCCCACCCCAGAAACTTTTTCCCGCCGAACCCAGGGTGATCACCGTAGCCTGCGAATTAAACGACGCCAGCGGCGGCGGGGGCGGTGCTTCAAACCAGAGATCGACCATCGTTTCATCGACCACCAGCGTGGTACGGGTGCGAGCGGCAATGTCGGTTATTGCCTGACGGGTGGCGATATCCATGCATCGCCCTGTTGGATTGTGAAAATCCGGCATCAGGTACGCCAGGCGCGGTGCTGTCTGCGCAAGTGTGGCGGCAAAGCCATCCGTATCCCAGCCGCTTTCCGGCAGCGACACGCCCACCGGCCGACACGATGCTCCCTGGATGGCTGCAATCGCCAGCGGATAGGTGGGATGATCGACCACGACGCGATCGCCCGGGCCGGCCATCATCCGCAGTACCAGTGCAAAACCGCTGACGGCACCATTAACCACCATCACTTCGTCTGCGCGGGTCGGCAGCCCGCGTGCGGTATAGCGAGCGGCAATGGCGTCGCGCAGAGCCGTCAGGCCGAGCTGATCGTAACCGGTCAGCGCAAGGTGCTGGGTGATCGCGGTGAGCGCCCAGGTGTAAGCCTGGTGGATCTCTGGCCCGGCATTCAGGGCGGCAGTGGAGAGATCCAGCGCTGCGCTTGCCGCTGAAAGCGTCGGTACAGCACGGGTATCGGGCAGGATCACGCGTGAACCGCTGCCGTGGCGGCTCTCCAGATACCCTTCTTCTCGCAGATGGGCCAGCGCGCTGCTGATGGTCGTCCGGCTTACATCTAACGCCGTGGCCAGTTCACGTTCACCGGGCAGGCGCGTGCTCAACGCCAGCCTGCCGTCTAGGATCAGCAGGCGCAACGCGTCGGCCAGCTGTCGCCAGAGTGGGGTTCGGGATGGGGTTTGTTGCCAGTGGCCCAAAAGGCGAACCAGCGACTGACTTCCGAAACGGCGTGATGACATATGCAGTCCACTATTTGAAAACTGGACATTAATCATAGTGCCATTTTCGAACAAGATGAAAGCCTGGTTCACTGGAGAAGCTAAAATGGTACGTCGTCTGCTGCAACTGTACGTTGGTTTAGGCCTGTACGGGCTTTCAACCGCGATGTTTATTCGTTCGGATCTGGGGGTTGACCCGTGGGATGTGTTTCACCTTGGGGTGGGATTACAGCTGGGGATGACCATCGGTACGGTGATTATTTTGACCGGTGCCGCGGTGCTGCTGCTGTGGATCCCGCTGCGTCAGATGCCTGGGCTGGGAACGCTCAGTAACGTTGTCTGTATTGGCCTGGCGGCGGATGCCTCGATGGCCCTTATCCCCGAGCTGGATCTTCTCCCCATTCGGATTGCTCTGCTGGTTGGGGGCATTGTGCTGAACGCGATAGCAACCGGTATGTATATCGGTGCCGGGTTCGGGGCGGGCCCACGCGATGGACTGATGACCGGCATTCACGCCCGGCTGGGGTGGTCAATCCGCAGCGTTCGGACCTCAATTGAAGTGAGTGTTCTGCTGATTGGCTGCGTCCTTGGCGGAACGTTTGGCGTCGGGACGGTACTGTATGCCCTGACCATCGGCCCGCTTATCCAGCTCTGTTTGCCGTGGTTCCGTCAGAAGCCGCGTACGGATAACGTTCCTCAGCCAGAGCGGGTTGTTTAATTTTGCGAAGCGCTCACAGGTATTAATGGCCGCGCTGTGCCACAATAGACGGCTCTGTTAACACCAAGCCGGAACGCATGAAAGCCATTACCCTCTATGATGTTGCCCTCCTTGCGGGGGTGTCTTATCAAACCGTTTCCCGTGTGATTAACGACGCGGAGCATGTTTCTGCCCGGACACGGGAAAAGGTGCAGCAGGCCATGGCGGAGCTGCACTATGTTCCTAACCGTGGCGCGCAGCAGCTGGCGGGCAAGCGCACCCGTACGCTGGGACTGATCACTACCGATCTGGCGCTGCATGCGCCTTCGCAAATTGTCTCTGCGGTCAAATCCCGGGCGGTAGAAAAGGGGGCGAGCGTACTGATCTCAATGGTGGAACATCCGCAACAGTGCCAGGCCGCGCTTCAGGAGCTGCTGGCGCAGCGCGTGGAAGCCCTGCTGGTGAACGTGCCGCTTGACGATCCCCATGCCGAACAACTCAAGGCACTGGCGTCGCCCGTGCCGGTGTTGTTTCTGGATGTCTCTCCGTCGGCAGCGGTCAACAGCCTGGTGTTCAATGCTGAACAGGGCGCTCGTCTGGGCGTTGAACATTTGCTGTCGCTCGGGCATCAGCGTATTGCATTGCTGAGCGGGCCGGAAAGCTCTGTTTCCGCTCGTGCCCGTCTGGCGGCATGGAAAGCCGCGCTGGCGGAAGCTGGCCTTGAGGCGGCGGCGGTGGCCTACGGCGACTGGAGCGCAGCCTGCGGTTATGAGAAGGGGCATGCGCTGTTGTCTGCTGCAACGTTACCGGATGCCATTCTGGTGGCTAACGATCAAATGGCGCTGGGGGTGATGCGGGCCTGCGCGGAAAAAGGGGTGACGATCCCGGGCCAGATATCGATAGTGGGGTTTGACGATACCGCCGACAGCGCCTGGTTTTCACCTCCGCTTACCACCATCCGTCAGGCATTTCGCGAGGCAGGTGAACAAAGTGTGGAGTGGCTGCTGGCTCCCGCCCGCCATGAAGCCTGCTGGCAGGTTCAGTTGCCCGTCACGTTGATTAGCCGACAATCCAGTGCCCGTCGCACCCCGCAGCAGGCCGATCGTGAGGATCTTGCGCAGCAGCTCAGAAGCCTGGCCCTGCGGGCAGAGCAACTTGCTCGCCAGTAACACTTTTGTGATCTGACTCGCTACACGGCGATCCCACGCTTTACCGCGGCAGTTTGCCAGGGCATGTTGAGTAAAATTGTGAGCGCTTCGCAAAGAGGAAAACATGTCCAATACTGTCTCGCTGACTCTCAGCGCACTTCTGGCCCGTCGGGACTGGGAAAATCCCGGCGTCACCCAGTGGAACCGGCTGGCGGCGCATGCGCCATTTCATAGCTGGCGTAATGAACACGCCGCCAGAGAGGACGCGGCATCCATCAGCCGACGTTCCCTGAATGGGGAGTGGCGATTTAGCTTCTTTTCTGCACCTGAGCAGGTTCCGCAGGCATGGACAGGCGAAGATTGCCCGGATGCCGTTGCGATGCCGGTGCCGTCAAACTGGCAGATGCAGGGGTTTGATACACCTGTTTACACCAACGTCACCTATCCCATTCCCGTCAATCCGCCCTTTGTTCCGGCAGAGAATCCGGTCGGTTGTTACTCGCTCACATTTGAGGTGGAGGACGCGTGGCTCGAGGGCGGGCAAACCCGCATTATCTTTGATGGCGTGAACTCGGCGTTTCATCTCTGGTGCAACGGTCAGTGGGTGGGGTATTCCCAGGACAGCCGTCTGCCGGCCGAATTCGATCTCTCGGGCGTATTGCGTGCTGGCCAGAACCGCCTGGCCGTGATGGTTTTGCGCTGGTGCGACGGAAGCTATCTGGAAGATCAGGACATGTGGCGCATGAGCGGGATTTTCCGCGATGTGTCGCTGCTGCATAAGCCGGAGACGTACATCGCGGATTATCAGGTGGTCACCGACCTCAATGCGGAGCTGGATCGCGCCGTGCTGAAGGTGGATGTCGCCCTGGCGGGCGCTCACTTTGCGGAGTGCGAGGTGGCAATAACGCTCTGGCGCAACGGTGAACGCTGTGCCAGCGCCACCCGGCGGCCAGGCTCGGCCATTGTGGATGAACGTGGCAACTGGGCCGAGCGGTTGACGGTGGCGATCCCGGTTGCGTCACCCGCCTTATGGAGTGCTGAGACCCCAGCGCTTTATCGGCTGACGATCGCGCTGCTGGACCCGCAGGGTGAGGTGCTGGAGATTGAAGCCTGTGACGTGGGCTTCCGCCGCGTTGAAATCAGCAATGGCCTGCTGAAGCTCAACGGCAAGCCACTGCTCATCCGCGGGGTCAACCGGCATGAACATCACCCGGAAAACGGCCAGGTGATGGACGAAGCGACGATGCGTCGCGATATCGAAATCATGAAGCAGCACAACTTCAACGCCGTGCGCTGCTCGCACTACCCAAACCATCCTCTGTGGTACCGGCTTTGCGATCGCTACGGCCTGTATGTGGTTGACGAGGCCAATATCGAAACCCACGGCATGGTGCCGATGAGTCGTCTCGCTGACGATCCCCGCTGGCTGCCCGCCATGAGCGAGCGCGTGACCCGCATGGTGCAACGCGATCGTAATCATCCGTCCATTATCATCTGGTCGCTGGGCAATGAGTCTGGCCACGGTGCAAATCACGACGCGCTGTATCGCTGGCTAAAAACCACCGATCCGACGCGCCCGGTTCAATATGAAGGCGGTGGAGCGAATACGGCGGCGACCGATATCATTTGTCCGATGTATGCCCGTGTTGATCAGGATCAGCCGTTCCCGGCAGTGCCGAAATGGTCCATTAAAAAATGGATCGGGTTGCCGGATGAAACCCGACCGCTGATCCTCTGCGAATACGCCCACGCAATGGGCAACAGCTTTGGCGGCTTCGCCAGATACTGGCAGGCGTTTCGTAGCCATCCGCGTCTGCAGGGAGGATTTGTCTGGGACTGGGTCGACCAGGCGCTGACGAAGAAAGATGAAAATGGCACCCCGTTCTGGGCCTACGGCGGCGATTTTGGTGATACACCCAATGACCGACAGTTCTGCCTTAACGGGCTGGTGTTCCCCGATCGCACGCCGCACCCGGCACTGTATGAGGCTCAGCGCGCGCAGCAGTTCTTCACCTTTACGCGAGTAAGCACTTCTCCGCTGGTGGTGGACGTGCAAAGCGATTACCTGTTCCGTCATACGGATAACGAGCTGCTCAGATGGTCGGTGATCCGTGACGGAACGGTGCTGGCTAAGGGGGAGGTTACGCTCTCCATCGCGCCTCAGGAGACTCAGCGTCTGGATATCTCGCTGCCCGCGCTGACGGCAGAGCCGGGCGAGGTCTGGCTGAATGTAGAGGTGTACCAGCTGAAGGCAACGCCGTGGTCACCGGAAAACCATCGCTGCGCGTGGGATCAATGGCCACTCCCGGCACCGTTGTTTATCGCCCCGCCCGCACCGGTGGGTGTGCCGCCGGTACTGACGCAAACCGATGAGATGCTGACCCTGACGCACCAGCAGCAGCGATGGATAGTTGACCGTACCTCAGGACTCCTGACGCAGTGGCTGAACAATGGCGTTGAAACGCTGCTCTCGCCGCTGACGGATAACTTTACCCGCGCGCCGCTGGACAATGATATCGGAGTCAGCGAGGCCACGCGTATCGATCCAAATGCATGGGTGGAGCGCTGGAAGGCGGCGGGGATGTACGACATTACCCCGCGGTTGCTGCGTTGTGAAGGAGAGCAGCATGCCCGCGAGGCGGTAGTCACGACGCTGCATGCCTGGGAACATCTCGGCAAAGCGCTGTTCCTGAGCCGTAAAGTCTGGCGGGTGGACGATCAGGGTGTGCTGCACGGTGAGGTTGAGGTAGAGGTTGCGTCTGATATTCCGGAGCCTGCGCGTATTGGCCTGAGCATGCATCTTGCCCGGCCGCCGGAAGCCGTTCACTGGCTGGGGCTGGGGCCGCATGAAAACTACCCGGACAGAAAGCTGGCAGCACAGCAGGGGCGCTGGACGTTGCCGCTGCAGGCAATGCATACGCCGTACATCTTCCCGACGGAAAACGGCTTGCGGTGCGATACCCGTGAACTGGTGCTGGGGACGCATCAGTTGAACGGGCAGTTCCATTTCTCTGTGAGCCGCTACAGCCAGCAACAGCTGCGTGAGACAACCCATCACCATCTGCTGCGTGACGAGCCGGGGTATTGGCTCAATCTTGATGCGTTCCATATGGGCGTGGGTGGAGATGACTCCTGGAGCCCCAGCGTCTCGCCGGAATTTATCCTGCAAAATCGCCAGCTTCGCTATCGCTTTAGCTGGCGTCAGAACCTCAACTGACCTTCGGTGGCGGCCACGCGTTGGCCGCCTGGTTCAGGCCAGGATACCGCCTAACCCGTGCAGGATCATGTAACCCCCCACCAGGATAATCAGTGCCGCAGAGAACCACGGTGCTTTGCGTGAAAACTCGCTGAACCCCGGCCAGCGTTTTGTCGCATGTTTAAGGCTTAACGCGGCAATCGCGCCCGATGCCACCAGCGTTAACGCCAGACCAATACTGAAGCTAAATACCAGCGTGGCGCCCAGGGCAAAGTGCTTGAGCTGCAGGCAGATCAGCAGGACGGTGATTGACGCCGGGCAGGGGATCAACCCGCCGGTCAGCCCAAACATCGCAATTTGCCCGGTGGTGACGTTTTGTCCGTTAAAACGACGATTGATATCCTGCGCATGGGCGCGCTGGTGGGCGTCTTGCCACTCCTCTGCAACCAGTTGATGTTCATGGTGGTGATGATCATGATGGTGGTCATGGTCATGGTCATGGTCATGGTCATGGTCATGGTGGTGATGATGATCGTGCGGCTGATTCTCCTTCCAGGTACGCCACGCCATCCACAGCGCGATCAAAACGATCAATACCCCAGAGATAAGCTGGAACCAGGGTTCAGAGGTTTGCGCATCCCAGCCGCGACCAAACCATAATCCCGCCATGGCAATGATCCAGACTACCGCGGTATGGGAAAGCGTGGCCGCCAGCCCCAACAATACCGCCTGTTTCAGCGTGCCACGGATCGCCACAATAAAGGCTGCCATCATTGTTTTAGAGTGGCCCGGCTCAAGACCATGCAGGGCACCGAGCAGGATCGCGCTGGGAATGAATAGCCATGCGTTGCCCTGTTGCAGAAGAGAAGCAAAATCGTTCATTACAAAATCCGCACTGGAAAAGGTGCGCAGATAGTACTCCCCCCCAGTAGTTGAATACTACCCCCCAGTAGAAAAATACTCAGGGGGAGTAGGGCGTGTTATGCTTTACCCGCCAGAAGAAGAAGGATGCAGAGATGTCACATACGGTTCGTCACAAGAAGATGTTATTGACTCGCCTGAAGAAAATTCAGGGACAGAGCACCGCGCTGGAAAAAATGCTCAGTAACGACGAGCATGAGTGTGCCGAGGTATTACAGCAGCTGGCCGCGATCCGCGGTGCGGTGAATGGCATGATGCTGCAGGTGATCGAAGGCCATTTAACCGATCACGTCGTCAAAGAGCCTGAGGAAGATCAGCGTGAGGCCGATCTTGGCGTGGTTTTACAGGTGATCAAATCTTATCTGAAGTAGAAGGGGCGTTAAGGTTATTTTCTGCCCATGCCATAAATTCCGCTTTTGGCAGCGCCTTACTGTAGTACCAGCCTTGCCCGTATTGCACGCCGTGACGGTGCAGCCAGGCGAGCTGCCCTGCGGTTTCCACTCCCTCAGCAACCATCGCCAGCTTCAGTGATTTCGCCATTTCTATAATGTGTGGCGTTACGTTTTTGTACTCCAGCGCATCCACGAACGACTTATCAATTTTCAGCGTGTCGACGTCCAGATCCTGCAGATAGCTCAGGCTGGAATAGCCCGTGCCAAAATCATCGATGTAAATGGCGTGGCCCGAACGGCGAAAAGCGGCGATGGCCGGTGCGCTGATTTTGGGATCGGCAAAGCCGCGTTCGGTTAATTCAAGCGCTATCTGTTCCGGGCGGACTTGCCATTTATTTAGTAGCTGGCTCAGAAGCGGCGGCAGCTTGCCGGAGGTTAAATCTGCAGGCGCGAGGTTGACGGAGATATGCTGATCGGCATGGAGATGCAGCCAGTTGCCCATATCCTCGAACACTTTTTCGATCACCAGATGCGTGAGGCGCGAGATAAGCCCCGTTTGTTCCGCCAGCGGGACGAAACTGTCAGGCGACAGGCTACTCCCGTCAGGCTGAGGCCAGCGCGTTAGCGCCTCTGCGCCCACTATTTTCCCGCTACAGAGCGCCACAATAGGCTGGTAGTGAACCTCGAATTCGCGGTTATTGATGGCATCAAGCAGGCGGTTACGCGGTGACTGGATGCGACGCAATATCCGCAGAACAAACAGGGCGGCAAGCAGGCTTATCAGCATGCCAAACGGCAGCCAGAAAAGGAGCTGCCGGTGCCAGGTTTCCGCCAGCGGTTTTAGTGCAGCCCATGCAACAACGTTTATTCCCAGCTCCGGTACGGGCTTCATGACGTACATTGCACCGTTGTACTCAACACTGACCATCTCCTGATCTTTAATCATGTTGCGGATGTGCGGATCAAGTTTGCTGCTGCTGGAGAACACGAGATGCGTTGCGTTCGCTACCAGGGCGGCATCGATAGAAATATCGGCGAAGGGGATCACATCCACCAGCGAGGCGGGATCGACCAGTACAAGATAATGTCCTTGCCCCAGCACGGCCATGTTGCGGTTGAAACCGAGTTCATTTGGCCTCGTAAGCCACGCGCTATAGCCATCTTCCGTAATGCGCATGGGCGGCGGGAACGCGGTCGCTTTGCTGACCTGTTCCAGCGACGAGCACAGTGGCTTAAGGTTATCGGTGTATATCACTTCCTGAACATAGAGCCACGAGAAGGCGATCCGGCGCATTTCCCGTAAATGCAGATGGCTACAGGGAGGGCCTTTAAAGGTCTGCAGTTGCGTGAGCGCTTCCTTGGCCTGCCCAACAACCCTGTCCGTACGCAACAGCACGCGTGAGGCATAGCTGTCCAGCGCATCGACAAATTTTTCTTCCGCCTGGCGATGCGCCAGCCAGATACTGAGGCAAATCGGTATCAGCACAGAAAAGATCAGTATGCCAGTCACCAGGCTGACCAGATGTCGGGTTTTCATGCTGCCGTGTCCTTCCTCATATGCCCACTCCAGGGCACTGAGACGCTTGCCAGAGGAGAAAGTTTTTACCGCGAAATGATATAGTTATAGCACGTGAGCGTCATGGTTTTCGTTCCGCAGCAGCGAAATCAAAAAATATCGTCGGAAATGTGATGCACTCTCGGGGGTTGTTTTTACCGCAGAGCCTGGATATTATTTTGTTATGTTATAACAAAACATGAGTGATTCACGATGAAACCCAATATCCATCCAGCCTATCGCACCGTGGTGTTTCACGACACCAGTGCCAATGAATACTTTAAAGTTGGTTCAACCATCAAGACTGACCGCGAAATTGAACTCGACGGTGAAACCTATCCTTACATCACCATCGAGGTCTCTTCAAAATCGCATCCGTTTTATACCGGCAAACAGAAAACCTTCTCGACGGATGGCAGCGCGGCGCGCTTCCGTAAACGTTTTGGCGGCTTTCTTAATGCGAAGCGGGGGTGATCATGCAAGTACTTAACTCGTTGCGGAGTGCGAAACAGCGTCACCCGGATTGCCAGATAGTCAAACGTAAGGGACGCCTGTATGTGATTTGCAAATCAAACCCGCGCTTTAAAGCGGTGCAGGGACGTAAAAAAAGACGCTAGACGCCCGTTTCACGCCAGCTTTCCAGGGATCTTTTCTGTTTGCCATCGGCAGTAAAATTGTCGGTGGCAAGCCAGCTTTCAAAGGCGCTCGCCAGCGCTGGCCACTCTTTGTCGATAATCGAAAACCAGTCCGTATCCCGGTTATGGCCTTTGGTGACCAGCGCCTGGCGAAAACGCCCCTCAAACAAAAAGCCCAGACGCAGCGCAGCCTTGCGGGAAGGCTCGTTCAGGCTGTTGCACTTCCACTCATAACGCCGGTAGCCCAGAGTATCGAACACGTATTGCATCAGCAGAAACTGCGCTTCGGTAGACATTGGCGTGCGGCTCAACAGCGGGGAGAAATGAACGTGTCCCACCTCCACAACGCCATTTTTGGGGTCGATACGCATCAAGGCCAGGGTTCCCACCGGGGAGCGGGTCTGATTATCGAAGACGGTAAAGTGTATCGGGTCTGATAATTCACTCACGCTTGCCACCCATGCGGCAAATTCTCCTGCCGTGGCATCGGGTTCACGCAGAAGCCATGTCCAGCTTCGGGTATCCCCGGCGAGCGAATAAGCGGCACACAGCGCACCGGCATGCTCCACCTGCAGCGGCTCAAGCCAGCAGTAGCGGCCCTGAAGGACCACCCGGGAAGGGTGCTGACGGGGCTGCCAGTCGATTAGCGGTTCGCCCACCGGCTGCCCAAACTGATTGAAAGTATTCATCTTCATCTCCGTGACGTTGTAAAGAGTTCCAGACTAGTGAAGAAGTGGTTCCTTAAAAAGTACCAACAGGCTATGTTTTGGTGGTACCACAAGGAGGGGCGATGAATATTCCAGGCGATGAACTGTATACCTTGCTGAATACGGCGCTGAAAAACCGCGGACAAGAGACGCTGCAGCGCACGCTTTATCTTTCATTGCGGGAGTACATATTGTCCGGCAGGTTACAGTCCGGTAGTCGCCTGTCTGGTTCCAGAACGCTGGCCGGGCATCTCTCCCTTTCCCGAAACACCGTTAATGGGGCACTGGAACAGCTCACCCTCGAAGGGTATCTGTTGCGTAGCCGCCAGGGAACGCGGGTGGCACCGCTGGCGGCCCGTCAGCTCGCGCAGGATTTACCGGCACCTGCGGTTGCGCTTGCCGGGCGGGTTAGCGCACTGCCTGCCCCTGTACCGCGTAGCACGCCGGTTCTGGCCTTTACGCCGGGGACACCGGCCATCAACTATTTTCCCTTGCCGCTCTGGCGGCGCCTGTACGATCGCGTGTTGCGGGAGGAGGGAAGTGCCCTGTTGGGCTACGGCGATCCCGCCGGGGAACCTGCTTTGCGGGCGGCCATTGCCCGCCACCTTGCGCTTTCCCGCGGGATTGACTGCGACGCCAGCCAGATTGTGATCACCGAAGGCGCACTGGAAGGTGTGAACCTCTGCACCCTGCTATTGAGTGAGCCGGGCGATGTTGCCTGGGTGGAAGATCCCGGCTATGCCGGCGCAAAAAGCGCCTTTGTGAAAGCGGGTTTAGCCATAACGGGAATACCGGTTGATGGAGAGGGCATGTGCTGGGAAGGAACAGATGCGCCGTCCCCTTCGCTTATTTTTACTTCACCTTCACATCAGTTTCCGTACGGAAGTGTCCTCAGCGCGCGGCGGCGTCTGGCGTTACTGGATGTGGCGCGACAACATAACGCCTGGATTATCGAGGATGATTACGACAGCGAGTTTCGTTATAGCGGTGAGCCGGTACCGGCGATGCTGGGAATGATTAACCATGCGCCCGTTGTTTATCTGGGAACATTCAGCAAAACGTTATTCCCGTCGCTCAGAATGGGGTTTATGGTTTTCCCCCCGGCGCTGGCGAAAGCGGCACGCCCGGCCATCGGTTCGTTATTGCGCGGCGGGCATCGCGCCGAGCAGCGTACCCTGGCGCTGTTCATTGAAGAGGGCCACTATGCGCGCCATTTGGCAGCCATGCGTCGTCTCTATCGTAAACGCTACCGACAGCTGCGTGAGGCTCTGAATGCGGAGCTTCATGTACCACACCGGGTTCTGGCGGGGGAAGGGGGCATGCATCTGACGGTGGCGATTGACGGAATCGACGACAGGCAACTGGTGGAACAGGCCAGGGCGTATCAGCTGGCTCCAGCGGCATTGAGCGGGTATTACCTTGATACAAAACAGGGGCAGAGCGGTCTGGTATTAGGCTACGGGAACACATCGGCTTCACTGTATGCGTCGGCTATCCGACGCATACAGATACTGATCACGCAACAGCAGGGCGGGAAAGGGTAAAGACATCATAGAAAGAGAGCTGGCCTTTGGTTGAGACCATTTTTTGCAGTTTCTCTTTTTGTTCGGTTTCTACCGCAGGGGAGTGCAGAATGCTGTCGATCAGCTCCGGCGGGACAAAACGGGTGTTGTACCACTCGCCGTTGTAGCAGACCCGGAAATCGAGCACGTCGATATCTTCATAACGATAGCGCGGATGCACGTCAAAAAAGAAAAACGCGTTAAATACCACAAACAGCACCACAAGCAGCCAGACGGAGTCCACCAGCGTTTCGGATTTCAGCATGACAATCAGCGTTGCCAGCCAGGCGGCATACATTGCGACAAACAGGCCTGGATGTTTGCGAATAAAGCTAATGCTAAAGCGCGGGCGATTATCGCGCTTTTCGCGGATGTTGAGATCGTCGATGGTGGCGGTAAGCAGGCGCTGTATTTCGGTCATTTTTTGCCTTCATGATTGTTGAATACAGGGGATCTGCCTATTTTAGGGGAGCCATTTGACTGAAAAAAGTAACAGTTATGTGCTGAAAGACCATAACAGTTGGCTCCCCACACCTTCACAGCATTTTGATAATTTTCGCCGGATTACCCCCGACGACGGCATTGGCCGGGACATCTTTTGTCACCACAGCGCCGGAGGCGATCACCACATTATCCCCCACCGTGACGCCCGGGTTAATCACTGCCCGTCCGCCGATCCAGACATTATTGCCAATGCGCACGGGTTTACCGTATTCCACTCCGCTGTTGCGTTCTTCGGCATCCAGCGGGTGGGTGGCCGTATAAATATGCACGCCAGGCGCGAGCATACAGTTATCACCAATATGAATAGGGCAGACATCGAGCATCACGCAGTCGAAGTTAGCGTAAAATTCTTTGCCCAGGAAAATGTTATAGCCATAGTCACAACGGAAAGCTGGCTCAATATAAGCCCCTTCACTTTGCCCCAGCAGTTCCGCCAGAATCTTCTGGCGTTCTGTTTTCTCATCGGGGGCGGAGTGGTTATAGCGGTGAACCAGATGGCGGGCGCGCAGTCGGTCGGCCCGTAATGTTTCATCACCAGGACGGTAATGTTCACCCGCAATCATTTTCTGCTTTTCTACG
Source organism: Enterobacter sp. 50793107 (assembly GCF_001463365.1). Classification (NCBI taxonomy): domain Bacteria; kingdom Pseudomonadati; phylum Pseudomonadota; class Gammaproteobacteria; order Enterobacterales; family Enterobacteriaceae; genus Enterobacter; species Enterobacter sp. 50793107. The sequence goes on from NZ_LNII01000075.1 coordinate 126,707, forward strand.
CTCATAGGATGCCTCTCTGGGTTCGATTACCGCAGGGTAATCGGGATAAGCCAGAAAGGGAACGTTCCCGAAAAGCGCGTGTGACTAAAGTCACAACATTGTTGCTAATGATCACGTTTTACACGGAGACCTGGCTTTAACACCGGGATCGTAATTCGAAAGGTATAAACAACTAAGAGAGTGGCGTAGAACCTCTACAGACACACTGCAACAACTAACGGACAAATTTCCACACGGAAGGAGGGATTTTGTCATACAGTTTATTCATGGTCAGCTCGGCAAGGCGATGGTCAGCGGCTGAATAAAATACGGTCAGTTCATTATCAGAAAGCTCGTATTTATTTTTTTCAATCACGCGTTCGAGTGTGTCAATTGACTGACAACGTCGTAAGCGCATCAAATAATCGGTTTTTGTGAGTGGTTTATCAGACATAAATTCACCTTAGTCATTGTAATAATTTTAACAGGAAAGGCTAACCGGGTTAGCTCTGCTCACGTTGACGAAACAGCGGAATAGCCGGTTTCCAGATTTACGCCATTTCTGCAAATCCTGCGCGTTAATGCCGTAGCTGCTGAACAACATAAAGGTGTCATCCAGGTATTCGTCAATTTGCTCAATCAGTTTATTATCTTCATTGTACTTAATTTTATAATTAAGTGCGAAGGTCGCGATATGCTCTATCAACTCATTCAATTGCAAATTGATGGCCGATGTTGGATCGTTCACCCAGCCATGATTACTTTCATCAAGATTGGCAAGGCAGTCATGGTACAAGGATTCGCAGAGAAATTTCAACTGCGCGATATCATGCCTTTTTGGCGAGTACTCGTCCATAGCGCATCCCCTTCTGAGTGATTTCTTACTCACCGAACATCATTGTCGGGATGGATACAACCTACTTAGCTCTACGGGTGCTGTGCTCCTGTTCACTCTAACTATAAGCCACTCTGATCAGGATTTCACCGCGCTATTACGAAAAATTACAATTAAAATCAGAGTCTGCGAGCGTTTACGCAATAGTACATCCTAAGATGAACACTTTTATCCAAATTAACGCTGGTTTTTTTTCGCTTCCTTACGTTTCATTGATTTAGCGTAAACACGCGGAAAAAGTCCGGATTCAGAATTTTCTTTGTATGGACTTGTTATTAGGAATATTCCTAATAAGTTAAGCGGCGAAATGGAATTAAAACAATCCTGAGTTCGCCCATTAAGTTTTCTGCTAATTATGATATGCCTTTTAAACATGGCATAAAATAAATAAAACGACAATAAGCGTATTTTATGATTTTTTTCAGAAATGAAAAAGGCCGCTAATGCGGCCTTTTTATCATGTGAAACCGGTATCAGTGAGGTTCTACCGAATGACTGTGTTCAATATCTTCATTCTTCCGGCTGAAGCGGCGGCGAACCACCACAAAGAACACCGGTACGAAGAAGATAGCCAGTACGGTCGCGGTGATCATACCGCCCATTACCCCGGTACCTACCGCGTTCTGTGCGCCGGAACCCGCACCAGAGCTGATAACCAGCGGCAGTACCCCGAGGATAAATGCCAGTGAGGTCATCAGAATAGGGCGCAGACGCATACGAACAGCTTCAAGCGTGGCTTCGATCAGGCCTTTACCTTCTTTCTCCATCAGATCTTTGGCGAATTCGACGATAAGTATCGCGTTCTTCGCCGACAAGCCAATGGTTGTCAGCAGGCCTACCTGGAAGTACACGTCGTTGGTCAGCCCACGGAACGTTGCAGCCAGCAGCGCACCGATAACCCCCAATGGCACCACCAGCATAACGGAGAACGGAATTGACCAGCTCTCATACAGTGCCGCCAGACACAGGAACACCACAATCAGTGAAATGGCGTACAGGGCAGGGGCCTGGTTACCGGACAGACGTTCCTGATAGGACATACCGGTCCAGTCATAGCCAATACCCGCAGGCAGCTTGCTGGCTAACTCTTCCATCAGGTTCATGGCTTCACCGGTGCTTCGACCCGGCGCGGCCTGACCCAGAATTTCCATGGATGGCAGCCCGTTATAACGTTCCAGACGCGGTGAACCGTATTCCCAGCGCGACGTCGAGAAGGCTGAGAACGGCACCATCTGGCCATCGCTGCCGCGAACGTACCAGTTGTTGATATCGTTCGGCAACATACGGTATTGCGCTTCAGACATCACGTACACTTTCTTCACACGACCGCGGTCGATGAAGTCGTTAACGTAGCTACCGCCCCAGGCTGCGCCCAGTGTGGTATTGATGTCGCTGATGGATACACCCAGCGCCTGCGCTTTCTCCTGGTCGATGTCGATCTTGTACTGCGGCGTATCTTCCAGGCCGTTAGGACGCACGCCGACCAGCAGGTCAGGGTGTTTAGCCACTTCGCCAAACAGCTGGTTACGCGCCTGAGTCAGTTTCTCGTGGCCCAGACCGCCCTGGTCAATCAGCTGGAAGTCGAAACCGGTCGCCGTACCCAGTTCAACGATCGCTGGCAGGTTAAAGGCGAAGACCATCGCATCTTTAATCTGCGAGAAGGTGCCCATTGCACGGCCGGTGATCGCTTCAACCTTGTTCTCTTCGCCCGGACGTTCAGACCAGTCTTTCAGTGAAACGAAGGCGATACCGGTGTTCTGGCCACGACCCGCAAAGCCAAAGCCGTTAACCGCAAACACGGATTCAACGTTCGCTTTTTCTTTGGTGAGGTAGTAGTCCGTCACTTCATCCAGCACTTTCTGGGTACGTTCTTGCGATGCACCCGCCGGAAGCTGCGCCATCGTCAGGAATACGCCCTGGTCTTCATCTGGCAGGAACGAGCTTGGCAGACGAACGAACAGATAGGCCATGCCCACCACGATGATGATATAGAGCAGCAGATAACGACCGGTGCTGCGCAGAATGTTCCCTACGCTGTCGGTATAGTGGTGCGTACTCTTATCAAACATGCGGTTAAACCAGCCGAAGAACCCTTTGTGCTCGCCGTGACCGCCTTTCTGAATCGGTTTCAGCATGGTTGCACACAGCGCAGGCGTCAGGATCAACGCCACCAGCACCGACAGCGCCATCGCAGAAACGATAGTGATGGAGAACTGACGGTAAATCGCACCGGTAGAGCCCCCGAAGAACGCCATCGGAATAAATACGGCGGACAGCACCATCGCGATACCGACCAGCGCGCCCTGGATCTGGCCCATGGATTTACGGGTTGCTTCCTTCGGCGGCAGACCTTCTTCCGCCATGACGCGCTCGACGTTTTCTACCACCACGATGGCGTCATCCACCAGCAAGCCGATGGCGAGCACCATCCCGAACATCGTCAGGGTGTTTATCGAGTAGCCAAATATTGCCAGTATGGCGAAGGTTCCGAGCAAGACGACCGGTACGGCGATGGTTGGAATCAGCGTCGCGCGGAAGTTCTGCAGGAACAGATACATCACCAGGAAGACCAGGATGATCGCTTCTACCAGGGTTTTAACCACTTCGTGAATCGAAATTTTAACGAATGGCGTGGTGTCATACGGATAAACGATCTTCAGACCTGACGGGAAGAACGGTTCCATCTTCTTCAGTTCTGCACGGATAGCCGTTGCGGTGTCCAGGGCGTTAGCACCGGTCGCCAGTTTGATACCCAGACCAGAAGCTGGTTTGCCGTTAAACTTCGCAATGATGTCGTAGTTTTCGCCACCCAGCTCCACTTTTGCCACGTCACGCAGGCGAACCTGCGAACCGTCCTGATTCACTTTCAGCAGAATTTTGCTGAATTCATCGGCGGAGGTCAGACGGGTTTGCGCGATGATGGACGCGTTAAGCTGCTGGCCTTTCACCGGCGGCGTACCGCCTAACTGACCGGCTGCAACCTGGGCGTTCTGTGCTTTAATGGCGTTGATGACGTCAACCGGCGTCAGCTGGAAGTTGTTCAGTTTATTCGGGTCCATCCAGATACGCATCGCGTACTGGGAACCAAACAGCTGAACGTCACCCACACCTGAAGTACGGCTAATAGCGTCCTTCATGTTGGCGCCCACGTAGTCGGAAATATCCTCCTGCGTCATGGTGCCGTTGGTGTTGATAACGCCAACAACCATCAGGAAGCTACTGGACGATTTCTCGACGCTCACACCCTGCTGTTGTACTTCCTGCGGCAGCAGCGGCATCGCCAGCTGCAGTTTGTTCTGCACCTGAACCTGCGCGATGTCAGCATCAGTACCAGACTCGAAGGTCAGGGTGATCTGAACCGTACCGGTGGAGTCACTGTTTGAGGACATGTACATCAGGTTATCGATACCGTTCATGTTCTGTTCGATAACCTGCGTAACGGTATCCTGCACCGTTTTCGCATCCGCCCCCGGGTAGGTTGCGGAGATCGTCACCGCCGGTGGCGCAATGGTCGGATATTGCGCAACAGGCAGCTTCAGGATCGCAAGTCCCCCGGCCAGCATGATAATAATGGCGATCACCCATGCGAATATGGGGCGATCGATAAAGAAATTAGGCATGTCTTAACGGCTCCTGTTTAAGTTAAGACTTGGTTTGTTCTGACTGGCCAGCGGCCGAAGCTTGTTGTTTATCGTCAGACTTCACTTCCTGTGCTTTAACCTGCGCGCCAGGACGAACTTTTTGCAAACCAGTAACAATCACGCGATCGCCATCTTTCAGACCGTCCGTCACCAGCCATTTATCGCCAATCGCCTGCGTAGCAGTGATATTGCGCATTTCGACTTTGTCACCAGCGCCAACAACCAGTGCGCTCGCATCGCCGCGTGGCGTACGGGTCACACCCTGCTGTGGAACCAGAAGTGCGGTTGGGTTAGTGCCTTCTTCCAGACGTGCGCGAACGAACATACCTGGCAACAGGGTGTGGTCAGGGTTCGGGAAGATCGCACGTAAGGTGATGGAACCGGTGGTCTGGTCGACCGTTACGTCAGAGAATTCCAGCGTACCCGCCTGTGGATATTTGATGCCGTCGTTAGTGACCAGCTCCACTTTGGCTTTGCCGTTCTCCTGCTTCAGGGTGCCGTTTGCCAGCTCTTGTTTCAGTCGCAGGAAATCGTTGCTGGACTGCGTCACGTCAACGTAGATCGGATCAAGCTGCTGCACGGTTGCCATCGCTGTGGCCTGACCGTTTTGCACCAGTGCCCCTTCCGTCACGGAGGATTTACCAATACGACCGCTGATAGGGGAGGTCACTTTGGTATAGGCCAGGTTGATGCGCGCGGTTTCGACAGCCGCTTTTGCTGCCACAACGGCCGCGTTAGCCTGCTGTGCATCCGCCAGGGCTGTGTCGTAGTCCTGTTGGCTGATGTACTGCGTACCGAGCAGTTTTTTGTAACGATTCAACGTCAGCTGAGAGATTTTGGCCGCCGCTTCCGCTTTCGCCAGGTCGCCTTTCGCGCTTTCATACGACGCCTGATACGTTGCGGGATCAATCTGATAAAGAGACTCACCGGCTTGCACATCGCCGCCTTCGGTAAAGTTACGTTTCAGGATAATGCCGCTCACCTGAGGACGAACTTCTGCAATGCGATAAGCACTTGTGCGGCCAGGCAATTCGGTGGTGATCTGAAGAGGTTCGGATTTGAGCGTCACAACGCCAACTTCTGGCATCTGCTGCGCTCCTTGTTGAGCCTGTTTGTCGTCACATCCTGTAAGCGCTAAGCTGCCTGAGAGCATCAGAACGACCGCCAGAGGCGTTAACCCTCTGTTTTTGTTCATATGTAAACCTCGAGTGTCCGATTTCAAATTGATCAATGGTCCTGAGTCCAAAAACCCATTGCTGCGTTTATATTATCGTCATGCTATGGTACATACATTCACAAATGTATGTAAATCTGACGCCTGTAAATTCACCCACTTATGGCACGAAAAACCAAACAACAAGCGCTTGAAACCCGACAACACATTCTGGATGTGGCAATCCGCTTATTTTCTCAGCAAGGTGTTTCGTCAACCTCGCTGGCACAGATTGCTCAGGCCGCTGGCGTTACGCGGGGAGCGATTTACTGGCATTTTAAAGACAAGTCAGATCTGTTCAGTGAAATCTGGGAGCTTTCAGAGTCCAGCATTAGCGATCTCGAGAGTGAGTATCGGGCAAAATTCCCTGACGATCCACTCTCAGTATTAAGAGAAATATTAGTATATATCCTTGAAGCGACGGTAGTTGAAGAGCGCCGTCGGTTAATGATGGAAATTATTTTCCATAAATGTGAGTTTGTGGGAGAGATGGCTGTCGTGCAGCAGGCGCAGCGCAGCCTTAGCCTGGAAAGCTATGACCGCATTGAACAGAACCTGAACCAGTGCATGCAGGCTAAACTGCTACCGGCCAATCTCCTGACCCGCCGGGCGGCTATTCTGATGCGCAGCTACATTTCGGGCCTGATGGAAAACTGGCTTTTCGCCCCGCAATCCTTTGACTTAAAAGCGGAAGCCCGCAGCTACGTGGCGATTTTACTGGAAATGCTACAACTCTGCCCGACGCTGCGCAGCGACGCGCCTTCGCTCACTGCCTGAGCCATTTCCAGGATTTATCTCAGAGGCTCACGTTCGCGCTATTCTGCTTCAGGCGAGCGTGATATTCTGCACGCCGGACTATTTTCGGTCATCTTCTGACATCACTCACGACTATGCTGCACACCAATCGCTCGCAACATCCTGTTCTTGCACTACTCTTCGCGACGCTGTTTTTCTTCGCAACGGCACCGCTTTCCTGGGCCCGCGCCGATAACGGCAATGACATTCCATCACGTGCTGATGTTCAGTCGCAGCTCGACGCCCTGAATAAACAAAAAGATCTCACGCCTCAGGACAAACTCGTTCAGCAGGATCTGACGGAAACGCTGGAATCACTGGATAAAATCGATCGCGTTAAAGCGGAAACCACCCAGCTTCGTCAGAAGGTGGCGCAGGCGCCTGAAAACATGCGTAAAGCAACGGATTCGCTAAATGCCCTGAGCGACGTAGATAACGACGACGAAACGCGCAAAACGCTGGCAACGCTGTCGCTGCGTCAGCTGGAGTCGCGCGTCGCGCAACTGCTCGACGACCTGCAAACCGCACAGTCGGATCTCGCCACCTACAACAGTCAGCTTGTCTCTTTGCAGACTCAGCCCGAGCGCGTACAAAACGCAATGTACGCCGCGTCTCAGCAGCTGCAGCAAATCCGCAACCGCCTGAACGGTACCACGGTGGGTGAAGGCACGCTGCGCCCGACGCAGCAAACGCTGCTGCTGGTTCAGCAGTCGTTACTGAATGCGCAAATTGAACAGCAGCGTAAAAGCCTGGAAGGGAATACGGTGCTGCAGGACACGCTACAAAAACAGCGTGATTACGTGACCGCTAACATTAACCGTCTGGAACACCAGCTTCAGCTGTTGCAGGAGGCGGTGAACAGCAAGCGCCTGACGCTGACGGAAAAAACCGCCCAGGAGGCGGTATCGCCGGACGAAACCGCCCGCATCCAGGCCAATCCGCTGGTGAAGCAGGAGCTCGACGCGAACCATCAGCTGAGCGAGCGCCTGATTCAGGCGACCGAAAACGGTAACTCGCTGGTTCAACAGAACATTAAAGTTAAAAACTGGCTGGACCGCGCGCTCCAGGCGGAACGTAACATCAAAGAGCAAATTGCGGTGCTGAAAGGCAGCCTTCTGCTGTCACGCATTCTTTATCAGCAACAGCAGACGCTGCCCTCTGCCGACGAGCTGGAGGACATGACCAACCGCATTGCGGATTTACGTCTGGAACAGTTTGACGTCAACCAGCAGCGCGATGCCCTTTTCCAGAGCGATACCTTTGTCGCCAAAATAGAAGAGGGCCACTCCAGTGAAGTGAACCCGGAAGTGCACGACGCACTGTTGCAGGTGGTGGATATGCGCCGCGAGCTGCTTGACCAGCTCAATAAACAGCTGGGTAATCAGCTGATGATGGCGATTAACCTGCAGATCAACCAGCAGCAGCTGGTGAGCGTTTCTAAAAGTCTGCAGGAGATTTTAACCCAGCAGATTTTCTGGGTTAACAGCAACAAACCGATGGACTGGGACTGGATTAAATCCTTCCCCGAAACGCTGAAAACGCAGATTAAAAGCATGAAAATCACCGGGAACTGGGAGAAAGCCTGGCCCGCGATGATGATTGCCTTCCTGGCGGGATTACCGCTGCTGCTGATTGCGGGCGTGATCCGCTGGCGTCTGGGATGGCTGAAGAACTATCAGGCGAAGCTGGCCTCAGAAGTGGGGCAACTGCGAAATGACAGCCAGCTGCATACGCCAAAAGCGATTCTGATCGATCTCATTCGCGCGCTGCCGGTGTGCCTGATCATCCTTGCTGTTGGCCTGATCCTGCTCACCATGCAGCTCAACGTCAGCGATTTGCTGTGGGCTTTCAGTAAAAAGCTGGCCCTGTTCTGGCTGGTGTTTGGTCTGTGCTGGAAGGTGCTGGAAAAAGACGGCGTGGCGGTGCGTCACTTCAATATGCCGCAGCAACTGACCAGCCACTGGCGTCGTCAGATTGTCCGCATCAGCCTGGCGCTCCTGCCGCTGCACTTCTGGTCGGTGGTTTCCGAGCTTTCTCCGCTGCATCTGATGGATGACGTTCTGGGTCAGCTGGTCATTCTGCTGAACCTGCTGCTGATTGCCATCCTGATGTGGCCGATGTGCCGCGATAGCTGGCGTGATAAAGAGTCCCACAACCTGCGCCTCGCCACCGTCACGGTGCTGGCAATCATTCCGCTGGCGCTGATGGTGCTCACGGCGACGGGCTACTTCTACACCACGCTGCGTCTGTCCGGCCGCTGGATAGAAACCGTCTATCTGGTGATTGTCTGGAACCTGCTCTACCAGACCGTGCTGCGCGGCTTGAGCGTGGCGGCTCGCCGTATCGCTTATCGCCGCGCCATTGCGCGTCGTCAGCATCAGGTGAAAGAGGGCGCCGAAGGCGCGGAGCCGCAGGAAGAGCCGACCATCGCGCTGGAGCAGGTTAACCAGCAGACGCTGCGTATCACCATGCTGGTGATGATTGCCCTGTTCGCGGTGATGTTCTGGGCCATCTGGTCTGATTTGATTACCGTCTTTGCCTATCTCGACAGTATCACCCTCTGGCAGTACAGCGGGACCGAAGCAGGCGCTGCGGTGATGAAGAGCGTCACCATGGGCAGCCTGCTGTTTGCGGTGGTGTCGTCGATGGTGGCCTGGGCGCTGATTCGAAACCTGCCGGGTCTGCTGGAGGTGCTGGTGCTGTCGCGCCTGAACCTGCGTCAGGGGGCGTCCTATGCCATTACCACCATCCTCAACTACGTCATTATTATTGTCGGGGCGATGACGGTCTTCGGCTCGCTGGGCGTGTCATGGGACAAACTGCAGTGGCTGGCGGCAGCGCTCTCTGTGGGTCTCGGTTTTGGCCTGCAGGAGATTTTCGGTAACTTCGTTTCCGGCCTGATCATCCTGTTCGAACGTCCGGTGCGAATTGGCGATACGGTGACCATCGGGACCTTCTCCGGTACCGTCAGCAAGATCCGCATTCGTGCGACCACCATTACCGACTTCGATCGCAAAGAGGTGATCATCCCGAACAAAGCGTTCGTGACCGAGCGTTTGATCAACTGGTCGCTCTCTGATACGACGACGCGTGTGGTGATCCGCCTCGGCGTAGCCTACGGTTCGGATCTGGATAAGGTGAAAGAGGTATTGCTGAAGGCCGCAAAAGAGCATCCAAAGGTTATGCACGAGCCGGCGCCAGACGTCTTTTTCACCACCTTCGGGGCGAGCACGCTGGATCACGAGCTGCGTTTATACGTGCGTGAGCTTCGCGATCGCAGCTACACCGTGGATGAACTGAACCGCTCCATCGACCGTCTGTGCCGTGAAAACAATATCAATATTGCTTTCAACCAGCTTGAGGTTCACCTGCATAACGAGAAAGGTGACGAGCATACGGAAGTGAAGCGTGAGATTAAGGGTGACGATCCGACTCCCGCCTGAACTATTTTCCCTCTCCCTGTGGAAGAGGGTTAGGGTGAGGGCAACCGGCCTTCACCTTTCCCTCAAAATCCCGCCGCACAATCTCCAGTGCCTTCAGCACCGTCTCAGCCGGGATCTCATGATTCTCCAGCAGCATAATCAAATCGACGGCCAGTTTGACCTCATCGGGGGCATTTTCCAGCGACATGTATGGCTCCTTTTAACGGGTCAGGCGTTCAATGACGCGTTCGATCTCATCCAGCGCATGACGGCAACGGACAAGACGTCCATCCAGCGCGTCGATTTCGCGCATCAATAACTGCTGCTCTTCCAGCGTTTCACTGTTGTTCAGACGTGCTTCCCGCTCGCGCTTCATCTCAAACAGACGGCGTTCAAACTCCTGGTGCTCCAGCCGTTTTCGCTGCCATTTACCGAGGCCGGGAGACGCGCTATCCCAGGTACGCAGGGGCCAGGCTGCGATCTCCCGGTGCAAGGCGGTGATCTGACTGGTGAGATGCTCCGCAAGCCAGGCCACCTGCTCATGTTTACCGTCATTCACGGCCTGTCGCAGTTCGTCGAGGTTGGTCTGCGCCTCATCAAGATAGTCTTTCATCAGCGTACTTCGCGTATGAAATAACTGCCGGTCAAAGCGCGGTTTGAGCGTCGCATGCTGCATCAACGGTGACGCCTGCGTGCGCAGGGCAACGAGCTGATTTTGCAGCGTCTCTAAAAGCAGGGCTATTTTCAAGGCGCGCTCCAGTGGTAAAGTAGCCGTTCAGTTTGATAACGATTCGCATTATGCAGCGTACTATTTTAATCATCATTGGCTGGCTGGCGGTAGTGTTAGGCACCCTGGGCGTGGTTTTGCCACTTTTGCCCACGACGCCGTTTATTCTGCTGGCAGCCTGGTGTTTTGCCCGCTCATCCCCGCGTTTTCATCACTGGCTGCTGTATCGCTCGTGGTTTGGCGGCTATCTGCGCCACTGGCAGAAACACCGGGCCATGCCGCCTGGCGCAAAGCCGCGTGCGATTGCAGTCATCCTCATCACCTTCGCCATTTCATTATGGCTGGTGAAAATGATGTGGGTGCGGATCCTGCTGCTGGTTATCCTGACCTGCCTGCTTATCTTCATGTGGCGGATCCCCGTGGTTGATGAAAAGCAACAAAAGCACTGAAGCCTTATAATGGCTGTTGCAATTATTGTGCGCAGCCAGTAAATTCGACCGTTTTCGAGCACAGGCGCGCCTGGTTAAAGGTTAAACAATTGTTACCTTTACCGCCTCTTTGCGCGCTGTGAGTAACACTGTTTCATTTAGGCACAAACCGATGACCGCAACTGCACAGCAGCTTGAATATCTGAAAAACAGCATCAAAAGCATCCAGGACTATCCAAAACCTGGCATTCTTTTCCGTGATGTCACCAGCTTGCTGGAAGACCCGAAAGCGTACGCGCTCAGCATTGAACTGCTGGTAGAGCGTTATAAAAACGCCGGGATCACCAAAGTAGTAGGTACCGAAGCCCGTGGCTTCCTGTTTGGCGCACCGGTGGCGCTGGCAATGGGCGTAGGTTTTGTGCCAGTGCGTAAGCCGCGCAAACTGCCGCGTGAAACCATCGCGGAGAGCTATGAGCTGGAATACGGCACCGATCAGCTGGAAATCCACGTCGATGCCATTAAGCCTGGCGACAAAGTGCTGGTGGTGGACGATCTGCTGGCAACCGGTGGCACTATCGAAGCGACCGTGAAGCTGATTCGTCGCCTGGGTGGTGAAGTGACCGATGCGGCCTTCATCATCAATCTGTTCGATCTGGGCGGCGAACAGCGCCTGGAAAAACAGGGTATTACCAGCTACAGCCTGGTGCCTTTCCCGGGTCATTAATCCCGTTTCTCACAACCTCGCTCAATGGGTGAGGTTGTGATAGCATTCCCCTCCATTAATTCACCTTCCAGCGTTGCAGAGCCTGCCCATGAGTTATCAGGTGTTAGCCCGTAAATGGCGACCACAAACCTTTGCCGACGTTGTCGGTCAGGAACATGTGCTGACGGCCCTGGCGAACGGCTTGTCGCTAGGTCGTATCCATCACGCCTATCTCTTCTCCGGTACCCGCGGCGTCGGTAAAACCTCTATTGCCCGTTTGCTGGCAAAAGGTCTGAACTGCGAAACCGGGATCACCGCCACGCCGTGTGGCGTGTGTGACAACTGCCGTGAGATCGAGCAGGGGCGCTTTGTCGATCTGATCGAGATCGACGCCGCCTCGCGCACCAAAGTTGAAGATACCCGTGACCTGCTGGATAACGTGCAGTACGCCCCGGCGCGTGGCCGCTTCAAGGTCTATCTGATCGATGAAGTGCACATGCTGTCACGTCACAGCTTCAACGCCCTGCTGAAAACGCTGGAAGAGCCGCCTGCGCATGTGAAATTCCTGCTGGCGACCACCGATCCGCAAAAGCTGCCGGTGACGATTCTGTCGCGCTGTTTGCAGTTCCATCTGAAGGCGCTGGACGTTGAACAGATCCGCACTCAGCTGGAACACATTCTCGACGAAGAGAACATTGTCCACGAGCCGCGCGCCCTGCAACTGCTGGCCCGTGCAGCGGACGGCAGCCTGCGCGATGCGCTCAGCCTGACGGATCAAGCCATTGCCAGCGGTGACGGTAAACTGTCGACGGAGGCGGTCAGCACCATGCTCGGCACGCTGGACGACGACCAGGCGCTCTCCCTGATTGAAGCCACGATCGCCGCGAACGGTGAGCGCGTCATGTCGCTGGTGAATGCCGCTGCAGCCCGTGGCGTCGAGTGGGAAGCCCTGCTGGTCGAGATGCTTAGCCTGCTGCACCGTGTAGCGATGCTTCAGCTCTCTCCGTCAGCAATGGGGGCGGATATGGCGGCCATTGAACAGCGGATGCGTGAACTTGCGCGAACCGTGCCGCCTGCTGACGTACAGCTTTATTACCAGACCTTGCTGATTGGCCGTAAAGAGCTGCCGTTTGCGCCGGATCCTAGAATGGGCGTTGAAATGACGCTGCTGCGTGCGCTGGCGTTCCACCCGCGTATGCCGCTGCCAGAGCCTGAAGTGCCCCGGCAGTCATTCGCCCCGACCGCTCCAACGGCAGTGATGTCCCCGCAGCAGGTGCCAGCACAGCCGGCAGCGCCGCCGCAAAATGTACCGCTGTCGGATGCCACCAGTTCGGTGCTTGCCGCCCGCAGCCAGTTGCAGCGAGCGCAGGGAGCAACCAAACCAAAAAAGAGTGAACCGGCAGCGCCAGGAAGAGCGCGGCCGGTTAACAACGCCGCGCTTGAACGACTGGCCTCGGTAACGGAGCGCGTACAGGCGCGCCCGGCACCGTCCGCGCTCGAGCAAAAAGCCCCGGTGAAAGAAGAGGCTTACCGCTGGAAGTCGACGACCATCGTCGAAGAGGTGAAGAAAGAGGTCGCCACGCCAAAAGCGCTGAAAAAAGCGCTGGAGCATGAAAAAACACCGGAGCTTTCCGCGAAGCTCGCGGAAGAGTCTATCGCGCGTGACGCCTGGGCCGCGGAGGTCAGTAAACTGCATTTGCCTAAGCTGGTCGAGCAGGTCGCGCTGAATGCCTGGAAAGAGCAGGACGGTAATCAGGTGCGTCTGCATCTGCGTCCCGGTCAACGGCACCTGAACTCCCCCGGCGCACAAAAAGCACTGGCGGAGGCGCTGGCCACATTGCAGGGTGCACCGGTTGAATTGACTATCATTGAAGATGATAATCCGGCGGTGCGAACGCCACTGGAGTGGCGCCAGGCCATTTATGAAGAGAAACTCGCGCAGGCGCGTGAGTCGATTATTGCGGATAACAACATCCAGACCCTGCGCCGGTTCTTCGACGCCGATCTGGATGAAGAGAGTATTCGCCCCATTTGATCGTGAGTCTGACTTACGGTTGTCATCGTTAAACGTGAAAGAGAGAGAAGCCTATGTTTGGTGGAAAAGGCGGTCTGGGTGGCCTGATGAAGCAGGCTCAGCAGATGCAGGAAAAAATGCAGAAGATGCAGGAAGAGATCGCTCAGCTGGAAGTCACGGGTGAATCCGGTGCCGGTCTGGTCAAGGTGACCATCAACGGTGCGCATAACTGCCGCCGCGTTGAAATCGATCCAAGCCTGCTCGAAGACGACAAAGAGATGCTGGAAGATCTGGTTGCAGCCGCGTTCAACGATGCCGCTCGCCGTATCGACGAAACCCAGAAAGAGAAAATGGCCTCTGTATCCAGCGGTATGCAACTGCCGCCGGGCTTCAAGATGCCGTTCTGATGCAAACCAGTCCGCTGCTCACGCAGTTAATGGAAGCGTTGCGCTGCCTGCCGGGCGTAGGCCCGAAGTCGGCGCAGCGTATGGCGTTTACGCTATTGCAGCGCGACCGCAGCGGCGGGATGCGCCTGGCGCAGGCTCTGACCCGCGCCATGTCAGAAATTGGTCACTGTGCGGATTGCCGTACTTTTACCGAGCAGGACGTCTGTAATATTTGCTCGAATCCGCGTCGTCAGGAGAACGGTCAGATTTGCGTGGTGGAGAGTCCGGCGGACATCTATGCCATCGAACAAACCGGGCAGTTCTCTGGCCGCTATTTCGTGCTGATGGGGCATCTCTCCCCGCTGGACGGTATTGGCCCGGATGATATCGGTCTTGATCGCCTTGAACAGCGTCTGGAGTCCGAGACCATCAAAGAGGTGATCCTCGCCACCAACCCCACGGTGGAAGGGGAGGCAACCGCCAACTACATCGCCGAGCTGTGCGCGCAGTACGGCGTTGACGCCAGCCGTATCGCTCACGGCGTGCCGGTTGGCGGCGAGCTGGAGATGGTTGACGGCACCACGCTGTCGCACTCTCTGGCCGGACGTCACAAGATTATTTTCTGACCAAACGGAGGCGGCATTCGCAGCCTCCGCTTGAAAATTTCCCTGCTTATCCCCATCTCTCCCTCAACGTTTTACAACCCCATTAAATGGCATTGTTGAGGTCGACTTAGATGAAAGGACAAGAAACCCGTGGTTTCCAGTCAGAAGTAAAACAGCTTCTGCACCTGATGATCCATTCCCTGTATTCCAACAAAGAAATCTTCCTGCGTGAGCTGATTTCCAACGCCTCCGATGCGGCGGACAAGCTGCGTTTCCGCGCGCTGTCTAACCCGGATCTGTATGAAGGCGACGGCGAGCTGCGCGTGCGCGTCTCTTTCAATAAAGAGAACCGTACCCTGACCATCGCCGATAACGGCATCGGCATGAACCGCGACGAGGTGATCGACCACCTCGGGACTATCGCCAAATCCGGGACCAAAGCGTTCCTGGAATCTATGGGCTCTGACCAGGCGAAAGACAGCCAGCTGATCGGCCAGTTCGGTGTGGGCTTCTATTCGGCGTTTATCGTGGCGGACAAAGTGACCGTGCGTACACGTGCGGCGGGCGACAGCGCGGAAAACGGCGTGTTCTGGGAATCTAAAGGTGAAGGTGAATACACCGTTGATGACATCACCAAAGCGGATCGCGGCACCGAAATCACCCTGCACCTGCGTGAAGGCGAAGACGATTTCCTGAACGACTGGCGCGTGCGCTCCATCATCAGCAAATATTCCGACCACATTGCCCTGCCGGTTGAGATTGAAAAACAGGAAGAGAAAGACGGTGAAACCGTGGTCTCTTGGGAGAAAATCAACAAGGCGCAGGCCCTGTGGACGCGCAATAAGGCTGAAATCAAGGACGACGAATACAACGAGTTCTACAAACACATCGCCCACGACTTTACCGATCCGCTGACCTGGAGCCATAACCGTGTGGAAGGTAAGCAGGAGTACACCAGCCTGCTGTATATCCCGTCGCAGGCGCCGTGGGATATGTGGAACCGCGATCACAAGCACGGTCTGAAGCTTTACGTTCAGCGTGTCTTCATCATGGACGACGCCGAGCAGTTCATGCCGAATTACCTGCGCTTTGTCCGTGGCCTGATAGATTCCAACGATCTGCCGCTGAACGTCTCCCGTGAAATTCTGCAGGACAGCACCGTGACCCGCAACCTGCGTAACGCGCTGACCAAACGTACGCTGCAGATGCTGGAAAAACTGGCGAAAGACGACGCGGAAAAATACCAGACCTTCTGGAAGCAGTTTGGCCTGGTGCTGAAAGAAGGCCCGGCGGAAGACACCGCGAACGTAGAAGCGATCGCCAAACTGCTGCGCTTTGCCTCTACGCACACTGACTCCTCCGCGCAGACCGTGTCGCTGGAAGAGTACGTTTCCCGCATGAAAGAAGGGCAGGAGAAGATCTACTACATCACCGCCGACAGCTACGCCGCGGCGAAGAGCAGCCCACACCTGGAGCTGCTGCGTAAGAAAGGCATCGAAGTGCTGCTGCTTTCTGACCGCATCGACGAGTGGATGATGAACTACCTGACCGAGTTCGACGGTAAGCCATTCCAGTCTGTTGCCAAAGCCGATGAATCCATCGACAAGCTGGCGGATGAAGTAGATGAAAGCGCGAAAGAAGCCGAGAAGGCGCTGGAGCCGTTCGTTAAGCGCGTGAAAACCCTGCTGGGCGATCGTGTGAAAGAGGTGCGCTTCACCCACCGTCTGACCGATACGCCGGCGATTGTGACTACCGATGCGGACGAAATGGGTACCCAGATGGCGAAACTGTTCGCCGCGGCAGGTCAGGCGATGCCAGAAGTGAAATATATCTTCGAGCTGAACCCGGATCACCCGCTGGTGAAACGCGCGGCGGATACCCAGGACGAAACCCGCTTTGCCGAGTGGGTTGAACTGCTGCTGGATCAGTCTCTGCTGGCCGAGCGCGGCACGCTGGAAGATCCTAACCTCTTCATTAAACGTGTGAATGCGCTGCTGCTGGCGTAATTGACCACGCCTCCCCTGGTCTTCTCCCTCTCCCCGTGGGAGAGGGCCGGGGTGAGGGCACCAGACCGCACTCCCCCAAATTATCTCCCCCCATTAACCGTTTCAGCCCTCCCGCCTTCCTTGAGCCGCATCCGTTCTGGTGGTATTGTTTAGCGCTTTTGAAAAATTGAATCGACTTTTGAGGGGATTTTCGCAATGCGTATTATTCTGCTTGGCGCTCCGGGCGCGGGTAAAGGAACTCAGGCTCAGTTCATCATGGAGAAATACGGTATTCCGCAAATCTCCACCGGTGATATGCTGCGCGCCGCTGTTAAATCTGGCTCTGAGCTGGGTAAACAAGCGAAAGACATCATGGACGCTGGCAAACTGGTGACCGACGAGCTGGTTATCGCTCTGGTCAAAGAGCGCATTGCTCAGGAAGACTGCCGTAACGGTTTCCTGCTGGACGGCTTCCCACGCACCATTCCTCAGGCTGACGCCATGAAAGAAGCGGGCATCAACGTAGACTACGTGCTGGAGTTCGACGTACCAGACGAGCTGATCGTTGATCGTATCGTTGGTCGCCGTGTGCACGCTGCTTCTGGCCGCGTTTACCACATTAAATTCAACCCACCTAAGGTTGAAGGTAAAGACGACGTAACCGGCGAAGAGCTGACCACCCGTAAAGACGATCAGGAAGAGACCGTGCGTAAGCGCCTGGTGGAATACCATCAGATGACTGCGCCGCTGATCGGCTACTACACCAAAGAAGCGCAGGCGGGTAACACCAAATACGCGAAAGTTGACGGCACTAAAGCCGTGGCTGACGTTCGTGCAGAGCTGGAAAAAATCCTCGGCTAATCGCACTGCTCTCACCCGGGGCCCCGGGTGAGAATATTTCTCATCTTACCTATTACAGCAATGGGTTCCGTTTAAACGCATTTCCGCTACAATTGACAACCATTCAAATGGTTAAGAGGCGTGAATGAGTCAGGCGAAAACCGGCATCCTGCTTGCCAATCTGGGCACCCCAGAAGCACCTACGCCAGAAGCGGTAAAACGCTATCTGCGACAATTTTTAAGCGACACGCGCGTTGTGGATACCCCAAGACTGCTGTGGTGGCCATTACTGCGTGGCGTGATTCTGCCCATTCGTTCACCGCGCGTCGCCAAACTCTATCAGTCTGTCTGGATGGAAGAGGGCTCGCCGCTGATGGTCTACAGCCGTCGTCAGGAGAAAGCGCTGGCTGCCCGCCTGCCGGATATGCCTGTCGCACTCGGCATGAGCTATGGCAAACCGTCTCTGGAAAGTGCGGTCGACGCGCTGCTGGCGCAGGGGGTTGAGCACATTGTGGTGCTGGCACTCTACCCGCAGTACTCCTGCTCGACAGTCGCTGCGGTGTGGGACGAACTGGCCCGCATTCTGGCGACCCGCCGCCGCATTCCGGGCGTGACCTTTATACGCGACTACGCCGATAACGAACTCTATATCAAAGCGCTTGCCAGCAGTGCCCGCGCGTCGTTTGAAAAACACGGCGAGCCGGATCTGCTGCTGTTGTCCTATCACGGCATTCCGCAGCGTTTCGCTAACGAAGGGGATGATTATCCGCAGCGCTGTCGCGATACCACGCGTGAGCTGGTGTCCGCGCTCGGCCTGCCGCCGGAGAAGGTGATGATGACTTTCCAGTCGCGCTTTGGTCGCGAGCCGTGGTTGACACCGTATACGGATGAAACCCTCAAAATGCTCGGCGAGAAAGGCGTGAAGCATATTCAGGTAATGTCGCCGGGCTTCTCGGCCGATTGCCTGGAAACGCTGGAGGAGATCGCGGTGCAAAACCGGGAGTTTTTCCTTGAGGCTGGCGGTGAGAAGTACGAGTACATTCCGGCACTTAATGACGCTCCGGAACATATCGACATGATGGTCTCGCTGGTGACCAACAGCCGCTGATCGCACTCTGGGCCGGGTTTGTGCTACCATTCCCGGCCCATATTCTATGCACAGTTCAGACCATGAAATTTCCCGGTAAACGCAAATCCAAACACTACTTCCCTGTTGATGCCCGCGATCCGCTCCTGCAGCAAATCCAGCCTGAAAATGAAACCAGCGCGGCATGGGTCGTCGGTATCGATCAGACGCTGGTGGACATTGAAGCGAAAGTGGATGATGCGTTTGTCGCCCGTTACGGTCTGAGCGCCGGCCACTCGCTGGTGATCGAAGACGACGTTGCGGAGGTGCTCTATCAGGAGCTGGTGCGTGACAACCTGATCACCCATCAGTTTGCCGGTGGCACCATCGGCAATACCATGCACAACTACTCCGTTCTGGCAGACGACCGCTCAGTGTTGCTCGGCGTGATGTGCAGCAACATCGAAATTGGTGGCTACGCCTACCGTTACCTGTGCAATACCTCCAGCCGTACCGATCTTAACTATCTGCAGGGTGTCGACGGCCCCATTGGCCGCTGCTTTACGTTGATCGGTGAATCCGGCGAGCGTACCTTTGCCATCAGCCCTGGCCACATGAACAAGCTGCGTGCCGAGAGCATTCCCGAAGAGGTGATTGCGGGCGCGTCGGCGCTGGTGCTCACCTCCTACCTGGTGCGCTGCAAGCCGGGCGAGCCGATGCCGGAAGCCACCATGAAGGCGATTGAGTACGCGAAAAAGTACGATGTGCCGGTGGTCCTGACGCTGGGAACAAAATTTGTGATTGCCGACAACCCGGAGTGGTGGCAGGCCTTCCTGAAAGAGCATGTCTCGATTCTGGCGATGAACGAAGAAGAAGCTGAGGCCCTCACCGGCGAGAGCGATCCGCTGCTGGCCTCCGATAAAGCGCTGGACTGGGTGGATCTGGTGCTCTGCACCGCCGGACCGGTAGGGCTGTATATGGCAGGCTTCACGGAAGAAGAGAGCAAACGCAAAACCCAGCATCCGCTGCTGCCTGGCGCCATCGCCGAGTTCAACCAGTATGAGTTCAGCCGTGGCATGCGTTATAAAGACTGTGTTAATCCGCTGCGGATCTACTCGCACATCGCCCCGTACATGGGCGGCCCGGAGAAGATCATGAACACCAACGGTGCGGGCGACGGTGCGCTGGCGGCGCTGCTGCATGACATCACCGCCAATGCCTACCACAAAACCAACGTGCCGAATTCCAGCAAACATAAGTTCAGCTGGCTCACCTATTCGTCGCTGGCGCAGGTGTGTAAATACGCGAACCGCGTCAGTTATCAGGTGCTGAACCAGCACTCCCCGCGCTTAACACGTGGCCTGCCGGAAAGGGAAGACAGCCTCGAAGAGGCGTACTGGGACAGGTAAAAGCAAAACGGCAACGTATGTTGCCGTTTTTAGTGTTTATTCCCTCTCCCGGTGGGAGAGGGCCAGGGTGAGGGCATCAGGCCGCACGAAAATTACCTCGTCACAGCCTCTTCAACCGGCGGCTTCGCCAGCAGCGCCAGCATCGTATTCGCAATTTCGCGCTCACCCATCACCACCTGATTCGCACCCCGTTCGGTGATGTAATCCACCTCGTCGTCGTAATGGGCGCGGGCAATGATCTCAATCGTTGGGCATTTCTCACGTGCAGTGGCCACAATCTCACCCGCTTCGTAGCCGTTTGGAATGGTCAGCAGCAGCCAGCGGGCGCAGTCCAGATGCGCCAGGTTCATAATTTCTTCGTTCGCCGCATTGCCCAGCACCGCGCGGATACCGCGCTCGCGCAACTCATCGACGCGGGTACGCGAGGTTTCAATCACCACCAGCGGGATCCCCTGCGCCATCAGCTTCTCGCCGAGCAGGCTTCCCACGCGGCCAAAGCCGACCAGCAGGGCGTGGTTGCAAATATCCACCGGGATCTGCTTCTCTTCTTCAATGGCCTCTTCGAGCGTCTGCTCTTCAAGGGTTTCCGTTTTATCGAGATATTTTTCCAGCAGGGCGAACAGCACGGGGTTCAGCATAATCGAGAGGATCGCCCCCGCCAGCACCAGGTTCTGCCCGGCCTGCGGCAGCAGGTTCAGCGCCATCCCCAGACCCGCCAGAATAAAGGCGAACTCACCAATCTGTGCCAGGCTGGCGGCGATGGTAAGAGCGGTACGCGGCGAGTGGCCGAACATTCGCACCAGGAAAAAGGCGGCGACCGACTTACCAAAGATGATAATCGCCAGCGTCCCCAGTACGGCCAACGGCTGCTGAACCAGAATCATCGGATCAAACAGCATCCCGACGGAGACAAAGAACAGCACCGCGAAGGCATCACGCAGGGGGAGGGTGTCGTGCGCCGCTCGGTGGCTCAGTTCGGATTCGTTCAGCACCATCCCGGCGAAGAACGCGCCAAGGGCAAAGGAGACGTCAAAGAGCTCCACTGCGCCAAAGGCAATCCCCAGCGCCAGCGCAAGGACGGAAAGGGTGAACAGTTCACGCGAGCCGGTGGCCGCGCTGCGCGACATGATCCACGGCACCAGACGGCGGCCTACCAGCATCATGATGGCGATAAACGCCACCACTTTTCCGATGGTGATGCTCATATCCAGCGCCAGCGAGGCAAAGCCGAGGGTGTCTTTTTCCATCATTCCGGCGACGGCAGGCAGCAGGACCAGCGTCAGCACCATCACCAGATCTTCAACAATCAGCCAGCCGATTGCGATTTGTCCGCGCTGGCTGTCTATCAGCTGCCTCTCTTCAAGCGCGCGCAGCAGCACCACGGTACTGGCGGTTGAGAGACACAGCCCAAATACGATGCCGGTCATTAACGACCAGCCCAGTACGGCCGAAAGCGCCATGCCCAGCAGCGTCGCCACCCCTATCTGGGCGATCGCTCCCGGTATGGCGATCGACTTTACCGCCATCAGGTCCTTCAGGGAAAAATGCAGCCCCACGCCAAACATCAGCAGAATCACGCCCAGTTCCGCCAGTTCAGGTGCCAGTTTGGTATCCGCAACGAAGCCAGGCGTAAACGGTCCCGCCAGTACCCCGGCTAACAGATAGCCCACAAGAGGGGAAATACGCAGTTTATTGGCAATCATGCCGAGAATAAAAGCGAGCACAAGTCCACCAACAATGGTGGTGATAAGCGGTGTGGCGTGGTGCATTCCGTCTCCTTTCGTTGTGGGTGTTCCATTTTGGTGAAAACCAAAAACCGAGTAATAGTTTATGACAATTTTTACCCTTGTGTTTATGAATAATTGTTGAAATTTGAATAAAACGGCAATATGCCTCAGAAAAGGCAGGTTTTGATAAATTCAGAGAAGGGATGAACAGGAAAGCCTTATGCCATGAGGGCATCAGGCTGCCAAAGTTACACTTTGGCAGCCATGAAATTACGCTTTATGACGATTATCAGGCAGGAATATGGTCAACATCCCCAGAAGTGGCAGGAAAGCGCAGATTTTATAAACCAGGAAGATACTGGTGTGGTCGGCAACCATACCTAACACGGCTGCACCAAGGCCGCCCATGCCGAAGGCGAAACCAAAGAAGAGCCCGGAAACCATACCAATACGCCCCGGTAACAACTCCTGCGCATACACCAGGATAGCCGAGAACGCCGAAGCCAGAATAAAACCAATAATCACCGTTAAAATGCCCGTCCATTCAAGGCTGGCGTAAGGCAAAATAAGGGTAAAGGGAGCAACGCCAAGGATAGAGCCCCAAATAACATATTTACGGCCAATTTTATCCCCGACTGGCCCGCCAATCACCGTCCCTGCCGCGACGGCAAACAGGAAAGCAAACAGGTGGAACTGCGCGTTTTGTACCGATAATCCGAATTTTTGCATCAGGTAAAAGGTGTAATAGCTGCTGATGCTCGCCATATAGAAATATTTCGAGAAAATCAGCACCAGCAGCACGGACACGGCCAGGATAACCTTATTGCGTGGAAGGGGATTGATAACCTTCACTTTTGGTTTGCCTTTGTTTACGCGGTGCTGTGCGGCATACCAGCGGCTGATCTGGGCGAGCACAACGATTGCCAGCAGGGCGGCCAGCACAAACCAGGCGACGTTACCCTTGCCGTACGGCGCGATGATCACTGCCGCCAGCAGCGGGCCGAGGGAACTGCCAAAATTACCGCCCACCTGGAAGAGTGATTGCGCCAGCCCGTGGCGCCCGCCGGAGGCCATACGTGCCACGCGGGAGGACTCCGGATGGAAGACCGACGAGCCGGTTCCCACCAGTGCGGCGGCAAGCAGCACCGCTTCAAAACTGCCCGCCATAGCCAGCAGCACCAGCCCGCTCAGGGTGAAGCACATGCCAATCGGCAGCGACCACGGCATCGGATATTTATCCGTCCAGTAACCGACGATAGGTTGCAGTAGCGAAGAGGCCAGCTGGAAGGTCAGGGTGATCATCCCGATCTGCACGAAGGTTAATGAAAACTCGGATTGCAGCAGCGGGTAAATCGCCAGGATCAGCGACTGGATCATGTCGTTGAGCAGATGGGAGAGGCTAATAGCGCCTAAGACTTTAAATGAGGTGCGCGAGGGTGGCGGCGACGCCGGCGCGCCCGAAACGGGCTGGGTTGATTCACTGATTGCCATAAATACCACGTCGTTAGTGATGAAAAATGCAGGGGGTAATTATTATCCAACTAACATACCTGCCAGCGACATTTGAAGAAAGTCGCAATTATGAAAACTTATTTGTCTATTCTTGTTACTCACTGTAATTTTTGCGTTTGTCTATTGGTCAGGGAGAGAGAAGATGAAGTTAATGAAGCATGGCGTCGCGTTGGCGCTGCTCGCCGCCTGGGGTCTGGCAAGCCTGCCCGCACAGGCGTATGAAAAAGACAAAACGTATAAAATTACGATCCTGCATACCAACGATCACCACGGCCATTTCTGGCGCAGCGAGTACGGCGAATATGGTCTCTCCGCGCAAAAAACGCTGGTGGATGGCATTCGTAAAGAGGTTGCCGCCGAAGGGGGCAGCGTGCTGCTGTTATCGGGGGGCGATATCAATACCGGCGTGCCGGAGTCCGATTTACAGGATGCTGAGCCTGATTTTCGCGGTATGAATTTAATCGGTTACGATGCAATGGCCGTCGGAAACCATGAGTTTGATAACCCGCTGAGCGTGCTGCGCCAGCAGGAAAAATGGTCCAAATTCCCATTCCTCTCCGCCAATATCTATCAGAAAAGCACCGGTGAACGCCTGTTTAAACCGTGGGCGCTGTTTAAGCGTCAGGATCTGAAAATCGCGGTGATTGGCCTCACCACGGACGATACGGCAAAAATTGGCAACCCGGAGTTCTTTACCGATATCGAATTCCGTAAACCGGCAGACGAAGCGAAGCTGGTGATTCAGGAGTTGCAGCAAAACGAAAAACCGGACGTGATCATCGCCACCACCCATATGGGACATTACGACAACGGCGAGCATGGTTCTAACGCACCGGGCGACGTTGAAATGGCGCGCAGCCTCCCTGCGGGCTCGCTGGCAATGATTGTGGGTGGTCACTCACAAGATCCGGTGTGCATGGCCTCGGAGAATAAAAAGCAGGTGGATTATGTTCCGGGCACGCCGTGCGCACCAGACCGTCAGAACGGGATCTGGATTGTGCAGGCGCACGAGTGGGGTAAATACGTTGGCCGTGCCGACTTTGAGTTCCGTAACGGCGAGATGAAACTGGTGCATTATCAGCTCATCCCGGTCAACCTGAAGAAAAAAGTGACCTATCCGGACGGGAAAAGTGAGCGCGTACTCTACACCCCGGAAATCCCCGAGAACCCACAGATGCTCTCTCTCTTAACCCCGTTCCAGAATAAAGGCAAAGCGCAGCTGGACGTGAAAATCGGTACGCTGAACGGGCGTCTGGAAGGGGACCGCAGCAAAGTCCGTTTCGTACAGACCAATATGGGGCACCTGGTGCTGGCGGCACAAATCGCGCGCACCGGCGCTGATTTTGGTGTGATGAGCGGCGGCGGGATCCGTGATTCCATCGAAGGCGGGAATATCACCTATAAAGATGTGCTGAAGGTGCAGCCGTTTGGCAACGTGGTGGTTTATGCCGATATGAGCGGGAAAGAGGTGATTGAGTACCTTACCGCCGTGGCGCAGATGAAGCCGGACTCCGGCGCCTATCCGCAGTTCGCTAACGTCAGCTTTGTGGCCAAAGACGGCAAGCTCAACGATCTCAAAATCAAGGGTGAGCCGGTTGATCCCGCGAAAACCTACCGTCTGGCAACCTTAAGCTTTAACGCCACCGGCGGCGACGGTTATCCGCACATCGATAATAAACCGGGCTATGTGAATACCGGCTTTATTGATGCCGAGGTTCTGAAGCAGTTTATCGAGCAGAATTCACCGATCGACGTGAATGCGTATGAGCCGAAAGGCGAGGTGAGCTGGCAGTAACGTTGTGCGGCCTGATGCCCTCACCCCAACCCTCTCCCACCGGGAGAGGGCGCGAACACAAAAAACGGTAACGTCTGTTACCGTTTTGCTTTTACCTCGCAGCCGCCACCCGGCTTTTTCTTTTAATCCCTGCGCGCAATATCCGCAAACTTCGCATCCAGCATTTTGGCCAGATCGCCTGCGGCCAGTTCAATATCCAGCCCGCGCTTGCCGCCGGAAATATAGATGGTTTCAAATTCCTGCGAAGGGGCGTCAATCAGCGTTGGCAGGCGTTTTTTCTGCCCGAGCGGGCTGATCCCGCCCACCAGATAACCCGTGGTGCGTTGCGCAACCATTGGGTCTGCCATATCTACCTTTTTCGCTCCCAGCGCTTTGGCCACTTTCTTCAGATCCAGTTGACCAGCCACGGGCGTGACCGCGACGGCGAGATGCTTCATATCGCCATTCACGGCCACCAGCAGCGTTTTATAGACCTGGTCGGCGTTCAGCCCCAGTTTGCGCACCACTTCATCACCAAAATTGGTTTCGTTCGGATCGTGATCGTAAGTGTGGATCCGGAAAGAAATTTTGTTTTTTTCGAGTAATTTAACGGCGGGAGTCATAGCTATCCTTCTTACGACAGACAATTCATGCTGACAGCATACGCCTGACGTTTGTCTAAAAAATAGCACCATCTTGCGCAATAGTATTGGCAGTGATGGTCACTTTGAGCGACAATCGGCTCAACCGAAGGTCTCCTTCGGCATAATAAAAACGATGAAATTCCTCTTTGACGGGCCAATAGAAATATTGGCCATTTTTTTATTTCAGCAGCGACGGCAAATTCC
Organism: Enterobacter sp. 50793107; assembly: GCF_001463365.1. Taxonomy (NCBI): domain Bacteria; kingdom Pseudomonadati; phylum Pseudomonadota; class Gammaproteobacteria; order Enterobacterales; family Enterobacteriaceae; genus Enterobacter; species Enterobacter sp. 50793107. Next base: position 152,676 of record NZ_LNII01000075.1, read on the forward strand.
CTTCTCCGTACAAATGTAATGCCCCCACCGCAACCACGTAATGCCCGGCAGGTAACGCATGCAGCGTCTGCCGCCATGCCGCATTGCGTGCGTTCATCAGCACATCGTACAGCGATTCACTGAACGTCGACGGCAGCGTTAATTTCCCCTCAGCAGGCGGGGCATCCAGCCACCAGCCAATCATGGTTTGCAGCAGACGGGCGTTGGTATGCCAGTGCGTTAGCGTATCATCAAGAAGAATGAGACCGTCATCAGGCAACTGGCGAAGGAGGGCAATCTGACTATCGGTACCTTCCAGCTCAATGATCGGCAGACGGCGTGCCCGAGCCGCACTCAGCAGCTGGTAATCAATACCGTAATCACCGCGCAGGCCCAGACGCTGCGCCTGCGTCGCCTGCAATATCATGGCAATCTGCCAGAGCGGCAGGGTGTCCAGCATGGAGAGCGATACGCCGGTTTCATCCGCCACGCGCGTCAGTTCGGCGAGCTGAGCCTCGTTCAGACGGTCGGCCAGGGTCAAATCGCTCTCCAGCCCGGCAAAGGGAGACTCGTGGCCTGAAATATCCGCCTCAACCACCAGCGCATCGGCCTGCTTCAGGAGGGATAACAGACCAGAGGGCAGCGGGGACATATCCTGCGTGCCCATATGTATGCTGCCCACCAGGTGCAGATGCTGACCGCCGGGGAGCGAAATATCCATTCCGGGCCAGGTATAACGGCGGGGGAAGAGGGCGCGAAACGATGTTTTTATACGGCGAAACAGACTCATACGCGCTCCATAAACGGAAAGGTTCATGCTAACGCGTGGGGAAGGGCGGCGCAACAGGTGAACGTCGGCACGTTTCGTAAGCCTGATACGCGCAGCGCCATCAGGTAAAAAAGCCGGGTGGCGCTGCGCTTCCCCGGCCTACAACGTATTACGCTTTCGGTTTAAAGCGCAGCAGCCGGTTGGCGTTGCTCACCACGGTAATGGAGGAGAGCGCCATCGCTGCACCTGCGACCACCGGGTTAAGCAGCGTACCGGTCAGGGGCCACAGAATGCCGGCAGCAATCGGGATACCGAGCGAGTTATAGATAAACGCACCCAGCAGGTTCTGCTTCATGTTGCGCAACGTGGCTTTCGAAATCGCCAACGCATCGGCAACACCCATCAGGCTGTGTCGCATCAGTGTGATGGCTGCCGTCTCAATGGCAACGTCGCTCCCGCTTCCCATGGCAATCCCCACCTCTGCCTGTGCCAGCGCCGGCGCATCGTTAATACCGTCGCCAACCATCGCGACCTGGCGCCCCTGTTGTTGCAGCGTTTTAATGGCGTCCGCTTTGCCGTCCGGCAGGACACCGGCAATGACTTCATCGATCCCCGCCTCTCTGGCGATGGCGTTGGCCGTGGTTAGGTTATCCCCGGTTAACATCACCAGGCGGTAGCCCGCGCGGTGCAGTCGTTGTAAGGCATCCACACTGTCCTGACGTAACGGATCGCGCACGGCCAGCAGGGCCGCAATATGACCGTCCACCGCAAGCAGCACAGGGGTTGCGCCCTGTGATGCGTGGGCATTCAGTTCACTTTCCAGCGCTGAAGTTGCTATGCCGTTTTCATTCATCAGGGCCTGGTTACCCAGCAGCAGTGTGTGCCCTTCGGCCTCACCGCTGACGCCTAATCCGCGCAGGGTGCGGAAGTTGTTCACCTGCGGCAGGCTGGCCTCACCGGCTTTCTCAATGATGGCTCGCGCCAGCGGGTGGCTGGAGCCTTGTTCCAGGGCCGCGGCGAGACGCAGCGCGTCAGCCTCCGCGAAGCCTGAGGTATGCACGGCCATGACCTGCGGTTTACCTTCGGTCAGGGTACCGGTTTTATCAAAGACCAGCGTGTCGAGAGTGCTGGCACGTTGCAGGGCGTCGGCATCACGCACCAGCACGCCAAACTCGGCGGCGCGACCCACGCCGGAGATAATCGACATCGGCGTCGCAAGGCCGAGCGCGCAAGGACAGGCGATAATCAGTACCGTGGTGGCGATCACCAGGGTATAGACAATTTGCGGCGCCGGGCCGAAGAAATACCAGATAGCCGCGCTCAGCAGCGCGATGCCCACTACTACCGGCACAAAAATGGCGGAGATTTTATCGGCCAGCTGACCTATTTCAGGCTTACTGCTCTGTGCCTGGCGCACCATGCGGATAATACGGGACAGCGTGGTGTGGCTTCCCACTGCACTGGCGGTGAACAGCACGCTGCCGTCCTGCACCACCGTACCGGCATGCACGCCATCACCCTGTGATTTCTGCTGCGGAATGGGTTCCCCGGTGAGCATCGCTTCGTCAAACCAGGCTTCACCCTGCGTAATGTCTCCGTCCACGGGAACACGGTCACCGGTGGTCAGACGCAGCGTCATACCGGGCTGAACCTCGGCCAGCGGAACGCTTTTTTCTCCGTCGTCAGTGACCACGCGGGCGGTCGGGGGGGTTAAATCCAGCAATCGCTCCAGCGCCTTTGAGGAGCGCTGACGGGCACGGGCTTCCAGCATATGGCCCAGGTTAATCAGGCCGATGATCATCGCGCTCGCTTCATAATAGAGATGGCGGGCTTCCATCGGGAACCACTGTGGCCAGACGTTCACGCTCATGGAGTAGAGCCATGCCGCACCCGTGCCGAGTGCCACCAGCGTATCCATGGTTGCGGTGCGGTTTTTCAGGCTCTTCCAGGCGCTGGAGTAGAAATGTCCGCCTGCAAATACCATTACACCAAGCGTAATAATACCAATGACCAGCCACAGCGTGCGGTTATCGTCGGTGACCATCATGTTGTCACCGATCATGCCCCACACCATCACCGGGATCCCGACCAGCAGCGCAACAATGGCCTGCCAGCGGAAGCGTTTCATGGTGGCGATAGCCGTTTCCTGCTGGCGTTCGCGGTGTTTGGCATCATCTTCGATGGCCTCTGCGCCATAGCCCGCTTTTTCAACGGCCTGCACTAATTCTGCGGCGGAGGCACTGCCCATGACCAGCGCAGTACGCTCCGCAAGATTGACCCGTGCCTGCGCGACTCCGGGTACCGCCTGCAAGGCATTTTGCACCCGGGAGACGCAGCTGGCGCAGCTCATGCCGTTGATCAGCAGTTGTTGGCTGTCATCGATATCATCAGTTGCCGGAAGCTCAGGAGTGGCCGCTGTCAGTGCTTCCGACGGGGATGATGACTCTGCCAGCGGTTTAGCCTTTGGGTGGCTCAGCTCCGCCCCATAACCTGCCTGTTTGATGGTATCAATCAGCGCTTGCGCACTGGCGCTGCCGGTGACGGCGGCGTGATCGATAGTGACGTCAGCGCTTTCGACATCAGGACGCTGTTCCAGACTTTCTTTTACGCGTTTGACACAGTGGCCGCAGGAGAGGCCGTCCAGTGTCAGGTCAATTGTGTGAGACATAACAAAACTCCCGTATAATGAACTGGTCAGTTGTTGACCGGAGTAACGCTTTTCGCTAACTGTTATGAAGGTTAAACCTTCCATCAAGGGGAAGGTCAAGGGGGAAATGTGAATATCAGCGATGTTGCGAAAAAAACCGGATTGACCAGCAAAGCAATCCGCTTTTATGAAGAGAAGGGGCTGGTGACGCCGCCGCTGCGCAGCGAAAATGGCTACCGTAGCTACACGCAACTGCATCTGGACGAGCTGACCTTACTGCGTCAGGCGCGTCAGGTGGGTTTTAACCTTGAAGAGTGCGGTGAGCTGGTGAATCTGTTCAACGATCCAAAACGCCACAGCGCAGATGTAAAAAAACGGACGCTGGAAAAAGTGGCGGAGATTGAACGGCACATTACGGAACTGGAAGCGATGCGCAAGCAGCTGCTGGCGCTGGCGGAATCCTGTCCGGGAGATGACAGCGCCGACTGCCCGATTATCGATAATCTTGCCGGCTGCTGTCATCGTAAGGCGCAGGCTTAGCAGGCTTTCACCCGAAGCGTAATCCCTTCCACCGCGATGACCTCAACCCGCGTCCCGGCGCTGAGGTCATCGTCGGCCACCACCGGCCAGGAGCTATCGCCCACGCGCATATGTCCGCGGCCGTTCACCAGCGCGGTCTCAAGCGTAAAGCGCTGGCCGACGATCTGCTGTCCACGCTGATTGAGATGGGTATCCAGCGGTTTTTGCTCGTTAACCTGACGGTTCAGCCAGCGCCACCACAGCCAGGCGGCCACCAGCGTCAGCACGGCAAACAGCGCGCCCTGCCACGCCCAGTCCAGGGGGAGCAGCCAGACCAGCAGCCCGGTAATCACCGCGGCCACACCGCTCCAGAGCAGATAACCGTTGCCACCAAGCATCTCTGCGGCCAGCAGTAAGCCACCCAGGCTTAGCCAGAAAGCATGAGGATGTGCGACGATCAGCTCAATCATTTTTTGCGCTCGTTTCCGCTGTCTTTGATAAGTTCAGCAATCCCGGCGATGGAGCCCATCAGACTGCTGGCATCCAGCGGCATCATCACCACTTTGCTGTTATTTGCCGAGCCGATCTCTTTCAGCGCATCGGTATATTTTTGCGCGACAAAGTAGTTCACGGCCTGGATGTCACCGGCGGCAATGGCCTCGGATACCATCTGGGTTGCGCGGGCTTCCGCTTCGGCAGAACGTTCACGCGCCTCTGCCTGCAAGAAGGCAGACTGGCGATCCCCTTCCGCTTTCAGAATTTGCGACTGTTTTTCCCCTTCGGCTTTCAGGATCTCCGCCTGACGCACCCCTTCGGCTTCCAGAATATAGGCGCGCTTGGTTCGTTCTGCCTTCATCTGGGCGTTCATCGAAGCGATAAGCTCCGCAGGTGGGCGAACGTCCCGGATTTCAATGCGGGTGACTTTAATGCCCCACGGGTTTGTCGCTTCATCAACAATGTGCAGCAGACGGGTGTTGATGCTGTCACGCTGAGAGAGCATTTCGTCCAGCTCCATAGAGCCGAGTACCGTACGGATGTTGGTCATCGTCAGATTAACAATCGCCAGCTCCAGGTTGCTCACCTCATAGGCGGCTTTGGGCGCATCAATTACCTGAATAAAACAGACGGCATCGATGGTGACGTTGGCGTTATCCTTCGAAATAACTTCCTGCGAGGGGATATCCAACACTTGTTCCATCATGTTGATCTTGCGACCAATTCTGTCCATGAAGGGAACAATCAGGCTCAAACCTGGCTGGAGAGTATTGGTGTAGCGGCCGAAGCGTTCAACGGTCCACTGATATCCCTGCGGGACAATTTTGACCCCGGCGCCCACAATAACCAGCGCAACGAATATAAGGACAGGAACAACGATAAGCATAAAAACCTCCTGTTTTGCATGCTGTTGATGAGTAAAAATGCATGTTTATTGTTCATCAGTATATCGGCTATCGGGCTGAAATTCGCCTCTGAAAATAGGCTGGGAAGGGACAAAGGATTATGCTACAGACGATTTTTACCAGAAGCGGTTAACGGAAGCGGAATGAACGATCAAAAAAACATATTACATCTCAGGGATGTCGGGTTTCGTGTTGGGGGGAATACGATCCTTCAGCACGTCGAATTTTGCCTTTCACCGGGCGAGTTTAAATTAATCACCGGGCCGTCAGGCTGCGGCAAAAGCACGTTGCTGAAAATTGTGGCTTCACTGCTAAGTCCTACGGAGGGAACCGTTCTGTTTGAGGGCCACGATATTGCGACCCTCTCCCCGGAACGCTATCGCCAGCAGGTCTCTTATTGTGTACAGACCCCTTCACTGTTCGGCGAAACGGTCTATGACAACCTGATCTTCCCGTGGCAGATTCGCCAGCAAACGCCGGAGCCGAATAAATTTATCGCTGACCTGGCCCGCTTTGGCCTGGCGCAGGAAACATTGACCAAATCCATTAATGAGCTCTCCGGGGGCGAAAAGCAGCGCGTTTCGCTGATTCGTAACCTGCAGTTTTTACCGAAGGTGCTGCTGCTGGACGAGATCACCAGCGCGCTGGATGAGGCCAACAAGCGCAACGTGAACGATATTATCCATCGCTACGCCAGTGAACAAAATATTGCCGTGCTGTGGGTGACGCACGACGCAAATGAAATTGCCCATGCGGATGATGTCATCACGCTGCAGCCGCAGGGTGGGAAATGGCAGGAGGCAAACCATGGGTGAGCATAATATCACCAACGCATCGCTGGCGTTTTCGATGGTGCTGGTACTGGTGGCGATTTTAGTGAGCTACCGGGAAAAGCTGGGGCTGGAGAAAGATATTCTCTGGAGCATCTGCCGCGCGGTGATTCAGCTCATCATCGTTGGCTATGTGCTGAAGTACATCTTTAACGTCAACCACGCGGTGCTGACGCTGCTGATGGTGCTGTTTATCTGCTTCAACGCAGCGTGGAATGCGCAGAAGCGCAGCAAATATATCGATAAGGCGTTTGTCTCGTCATTTATTGCCATTACGACCGGGACCGCGCTGACGCTGGCGGTGCTGGTGCTATCTGGCTCTATTGAGTTTACGCCGATGCAGGTGATCCCCATCTCCGGGATGATCGCCGGGAACGCCATGGTGGCGGTAGGGCTGTGCTACAACAACCTTGGCCAGCGCTTCAGCAGTGAGCAACAGAAGCTGCAGGAGAAGTTAAGCCTGGGGGCAACGCCAAAAGTGGCGTCGGCGCGGCTGATTCGTGAGAGTATCCGCGCGTCGCTGATCCCTACGGTGGATTCGGCGAAAACGGTGGGGCTGGTGAGTCTGCCGGGGATGATGTCAGGGCTGATCTTCGCTGGCATTGATCCGGTGAAAGCGATCAAATATCAGATCATGGTGACCTTTATGCTGCTCTCCACGGCGAGCCTGTCGACCATCATTGCCTGTTATCTGACGTATAGGAAGTTCTACAACGCGCGCCACCAGCTGGTGGTCACACAGCTAAAAAAAGCGGATTAAGCCTGTTTGTGTAGGCCCGGTAAGCGTGAGCGCCACCGGGCATTTTTTTAGTAGAGCAGCGCGTACAGCTGACGACGGTACTTCGAGGCCAGCGCATCGCCGGTACCCAGCGCGGCCAGGATCTCCTGGAACATTTTCCGCGCCTGACCGTCTGCGGCAGCCAGATCGTTTTGCAGGTGGCTGAACAGCAGTTCCAGGGCCTCTTCATTTCGACCCACCTGATGCAGCTGGAGTGCCAGCTGGCTTGCCAGCGCTGCGTCGGCCGGGTTATCGGCAACCTGCTGCTGGAGTTGCTGGATTTCCGGGGTATCCGCCGCCTGTTTCAGCAGATCAATTTGCGCCACCAGGCCCTGATAGCGGGTGTCCTGATCCTGCAACGGGATCGTTTTTAGCACGGCTTCAGCATCTTCTGAGCGGTGCAGGGCAATCTGCGTTTCAGCCAGCAGCAGGCCAATCTGGCTGTTCTGCTTAGAGAGCTGCCAGGCGTCTTTCAACAGCGGCAGGGCTTCGTCGTATTTACCTTCCTGCATCAGCGCCATGGCTTCCTGCGCTTTTAGCTCCTCCTCACGCGGCAGCACTTTATCCAGCAGGGCGCGGATCGCCTCTTCAGGCTGCGGTCCCTGGAAGCCATCAACAGGCTGTCCATTCTGGAAAAGATAGACCGTGGGGATGGCGCGCAGGCCAAACTGTGAGGCCACCATGGGTTCTGCATCACAGTCCAGTTTGGCGAGAATAAACTGGCCATTGTATTGTGCGGCAAGGCTTTCGAGGACCGGCGTCAGCTGCAGACAGTGTTGGCTGCGTTCAGACCAGAAGTAGAACAGTACCGGTTTAACCATCGACTGTTCGAGGACCTGTTGCAGGTTTGCTTCAGTAATATTGACGATATTCTGTACGGACATGCGGCATTCTCTTTTATCGGTTTGTTATTTACATGGGGGTGAGCGTCGTCGCTTCAACTCAACCGTGTAAAATTTTGTCCATCATCCGGCCCGGCAGCAGACGTTTTAACCAGCCTACGGCATGGGTGACCAGCGTTACCGGATAGCGCATTTTTGGGTTATCGCTCTCAAAAGCATGGCGCACTTTCGCGACAACCGCTTCCGGCCCAAGAGTAAAACGTGCGGCGATGCCGGGGTTTTCGACCGGTTTGTCCGCCTGCGTCTGGTTGACGTTATCCGTAAAACGGGTGCGGATGGGGCCGGGTTCAATCAGGCTCACCTTAATCCCGCTGTGACGCAACTCCATGCGCAGGGCGTCCGACCATGCTTCCAGCGCATATTTGCTGGCGGCATACGCGCCGCGGCCGGGGGTAGAAATCAGCCCCATGACCGAGGAGGTCATCACGATACGCCCTTCACCGTGAGGCAGCATCGCCGGAAGCAGGCGCATGGTGAGCTGATGCACACCGAAAAAGTTGCTGGAAAACTGTTGTTCAAGCTGTTCGCGGGAGATCGTATTCAGCGGGCCATAGAGACCGTAACCGGCATTATTGAACAGACCGTACAGACGGTTGCCGGTAAGGGCGATCACCTCATCTGCGGCGCGTTCAACGCTTTCCGGTGAGTCCAGATCCAGCAACACGCTGGTGAACCCCATCCCGTTGAGGCGTTCCACATCGTCAGGTTTACGGCAGGCCGCCAGCACCTGAAATCCCTGACGCTTTAATTCGAGCGCGCTTTCAAGACCAATTCCGCTGGAACATCCTGTAATTAAGACCGATTTTTGCATAACTTTACCTGTCAGGATCTCCGCTTAATCAGGAGTCATGGTTAACTAAAGGAGCCAGCCGCGTTGCCATCCAGTCGGCAATAAACGGCTGTGCATCGCGATTGGGGTGGATCCCGTCATCCTGCATCCAGTTGGGTTTGAGATAGACCTCTTCCATGAAAAATGGCAGCAGCGGAATATCAAACTCGTTGGCAAGCTTAGGGTAGATCGCGCTAAAGGCTTCATTATACCGACGACCGTAGTTGGCGGGCAGGCGAATTTGCATCAGCAGCGGCTGTGCGTTCGCCGCTTTAATGTCCTTCAGGATGGTGCGCAGGGTTTGTTCCGTTTGCTGAGGCTGGAAGCCACGCAATCCGTCGTTACCGCCCAGCTCCACCAGTACCCATCGCGGTTGATGCTGTTTGAGCAAAGCCGGCAGACGCGACAAGCCCTGCTGCGAGGTATCACCGCTGATGCTGGCGTTGATAACAGACGTTTTGCTCTGCCATTTTTCGTTGAGCAGAGCCGGCCAGGCCGCACTGGCCGCCATACGATAGCCTGCGCTGAGGCTGTCGCCGAGAACCAGTAACGTGTCCGCTGCCGCCGCGCGGAAAGTCATCAGAATCAAAAACAGGAAGGGCAAATGCCAGCGGAAAACATTGTTGAAGTTCATCGTCTTAAGAAGTCCGTCGGTCAGGGGGAACACGAGCTTTCCATCCTCACCGGAGTTGAACTCGTTGTCAAACCTGCCGAAACCATTGCGCTGATTGGCGAATCCGGTTCCGGTAAGTCCACGCTGCTGGCTATTCTGGCCGGACTGGACGACGGCAGCAGCGGCGAGGTTAACCTGGTCGGACAGCCGCTGCATCAGCTTGATGAAGAGGCGCGTGCCGCGCTACGTGCCCGTCACATCGGCTTTGTGTTTCAGTCCTTCATGCTGATCCCCACCCTGAACGCGCTGGAAAATGTTGAATTGCCCGCGCTGCTGCGCGGAGAAAGCAGCCGTGAAAGCCGCGATCATGCGAAGGCATTGCTGGAACAGCTGGGGCTGGGGAAACGCCTTGACCATCTTCCGGCGCAGCTTTCCGGTGGAGAGCAGCAACGCGTGGCGCTGGCCCGCGCATTTAATGGTCGCCCGGAGGTGCTGTTTGCCGATGAACCCACCGGGAACCTGGACCGTAAAACCGGAGACAAAATTGCCGATCTGCTGTTCTCGCTCAACCGGGAACATGGCACCACGCTGATTCTGGTCACGCACGATCCGCAGTTGGCCGCCCGCTGCGATCGCCGCCTGCGGCTGGTCAACGGTGAATTGCAGGAGGAAGCATGATTGCCCGCTGGTTCTGGCGCGAGTGGCGCTCGCCTTCGCTGCTGATCGTCTGGCTGGCGTTAAGCCTGGCGGTGGCCTGCGTGCTGGCGCTGGGCAGCGTCAGCGATCGCATGGAGAAAGGGCTTAGCCAGCAAAGCCGCGAATTTATGGCGGGCGACAGGGCGCTGCAAAGCTCGCGTGCCGTCCCGCCGGGCTGGATCGACGAAGCGCGCAAGCGGGGGCTCAAGGTCGGGGAGCAGATAAGCTTCCAGACCATGACCTTTGCCGGTGACACGCCGCAGCTGGCCAGTGTCAAAGCCGTGGATGATATCTACCCGATGTACGGTGAACTGCAGACCAGCCCGCCAGGCGTCAAGCCGAAACCCGGTACGGTGCTGCTGGCACCGCGACTGATGGCGCTGCTGAACCTGAAAACAGGTGACAGCATCGACGTGGGGGACGCGACGCTGACCATTGCCGGGGAGGTGGTTCAGGAACCCGATTCCGGCTTCAACCCGTTCCAGCTCGCCCCACGCTTGCTGATGAACACCGCAGACGTGGCGAAAACCAACGCCGTCCAGCCGGGGAGCCGTGTCACCTGGCGCTATAAGTTTGGCGGCACGCCTGCGCAGCTGGAGGCGTATGAAAAATGGCTTCTGCCGCAGTTAAAACCGGAGCACCGCTGGTACGGGCTTGAGCAGGATGAGGGCGCGCTCGGCAAGTCTCTTGAACGCTCTCAGCAGTTTCTGCTGCTCTCGGCGCTGTTAACCCTGCTGCTGGCCGTCGCGGCGGTAGCCGTGGCGATGGGACACTACTGCCGCAGCCGTTACGATCTGGTGGCGATCCTCAAAACTCTTGGCGCGGGCAGGGCGCAATTGCGGAGGCTGATTGTCGGCCAGTGGCTGATGGTGCTGACGCTGTCGGCCATCACCGGTGGGGCGACAGGTCTGCTGTTTGAAAAGCTGCTGATGATGCTCCTGAAACCGGTACTGCCTGCCGCGCTGCCGCCAGCAAGCCTCTGGCCGTGGCTGTGGGCGATTGGCGCGATGACCGTGATTTCATTGCTGGTGGGATTGCGCCCGTACCGGCTCCTGCTCGCCACCCAGCCGCTGCGCGTGCTGCGCCGCGATGTGGTGGCCAGCGTCTGGCCGCTTAAATACTACCTGCCGGTGATGATAGCCGTGGTGATCGGGCTCCTTGCCTGGCTGATGGGCGGGAGTACCCTGCTGTGGGCCGTGTTGGTCGGGGCGGTGGTTCTGGCGCTGCTGTGTGGCATGCTGGGCTGGATGTTGCTCACTGTTCTGAAAAGGATGACGATTAACTCCCTTCCCGTGCGGCTGGCGGTGAACCGTCTGCTGCATCAGCCGTGGTCAACGCTGAGCCAGCTTTCGGCGTTTTCGCTCTCGTTTATGCTGCTGGCGCTTTTGCTGGTGCTGCGCGGCGATCTGCTGGATCGCTGGCAACAGCAGCTTCCGCCGGAAAGCCCGAACTATTTTCTGATCAATATTGCTCCAGAACAGGTGACGCCACTGAAGGGTTTTCTCTCTGAGCATCACATTATTCCCGAGTCGTTCTATCCGATCGTGCGTGCGCGCCTGACGCAGATCAACGGTCAGTCGACGGAGGGAAATAAAGATGAGTCGCTCAACCGTGAGCTAAACCTGACCTGGCAGGAGAAGCGCCCGGATCACAATCCGATCACCGCCGGAAGCTGGCCGCCAAAGGCCGGGGAAGTGTCGATGGAAGAGGGGCTGGCAAAGCGTCTGAATGTGAAGCTGGGAGATAGCGTGACCTTTACCGGCGACACGCAGGATTTCAGCGCCAGAGTGACCAGCCTGCGCAAAGTGGACTGGGAAAGCCTGCGGCCAAACTTCTTCTTTATCTTCCCTGTCGGGGCGCTGGACGGACAGCCGCAGAGCTGGCTCACCAGCTTCCGCTGGGAAAACGGCAACGGCATGTTGACGCAGCTTAACCGGGAATTCCCGACGGTCAGCCTGCTGGATATTGGCGCGATACTGAAACAGGTCGGTCAGGTGCTGGAGCAGGTCAGCCGCGCGCTGGAGGTGATGGTGGTACTGGTGACGATTTGCGGCGTGCTGTTGCTGCTGGCACAGGTGCAGGTTGGCATGCGTCAGCGTCATCAGGAGCTGGTGGTCTACCGTACGCTGGGAGCCGGCAAGCGCCTGCTGAGGGCTACGCTGTGGAGCGAGTTCGCCCTGCTGGGGCTGGTGGCAGGCCTGGTGGCCGCCATTGGCGCAGAGGCGGCGCTGGCAGTGCTGCAGTCGAAAGTCTTCGACTTCCCGTGGGAGCCAGACTGGCGCCTGTGGCTGACGCTGCCGGTGTGCGGTGCGCTTTTGCTTTCACTTTGCGGCGGCTGGCTTGGAACGCGGCTGTTAAAAGGCAAGGCATTGTTCCGCCAGTTTGTCAGTTAGTTCACAGACGTGATGGTTGCGTACCGGTTTAAATGCTGGTGCGCAGCCCGTTAACAGCACAAATCGATAATACCCACTCATTTAGTAGCACAAAACATTAAAAACCCGCCCACACAGCCCGATTATTTCCAGTTAATATTCACACGCTAAATATTTAGCAGCGTGTCTATTAAGGAAAAATAATGACTATAAAAACAACCGCGCTGGCGACAGCTATTGGCGCAGCAGTGGCATTAACCTCCTTCGCATCTCAGGCGGAAATCACGGTTCTTAAGCAAGATCCTCAGGCGGGTAACCCGCTGAGCCGTCTGAACTTTACCGTTGGCGGCAGTATTCGTCCTCAGTTCCAGAACATGACGGGCGACGACGGTAAAAACAGCTACAAACGTAACGGTTTCGACGGCGGCACCCGTTTCCGTTTTGCGGCAGATTACTATCTGTTCGACGACATCAGCTGGATCAGCTACTACGAACTGGGTGTGAATATCCCTGCCCAGTTCAACTGGGATCATCATTATGCTGAAGGTGCTCACGACACCACGCGCCGTATGCTCTACACCGGCCTGAAGAGCGACACCTGGGGTACGCTGACCTTCGGTCAACAGAACAGCGTGTACTATGATGTGGTGGGCGTGAAAACCGATATCTGGGACTACGACATGATCGGTCAGGCACCAGGTAACGGTATCAACGGCGACTACGATGGCTCTTATCGTTCACGCAATATGCTGAAATATAAGAAAACCGTTGGCGATGCTGATATCTACGCCTCTTACCTGTTTGAAGACAGCGAATACCTGCCGGGCAACGGTCTGCGCTACAAGCGTAAAGGCGGCGGTTCCCTGGGTATCGATTACCACCTGACCACCGATCTGACCTGGGGCGCGGCATGGAACTACACCCGTGCAGATATGCGTAACCCGGACAACGGCGACAGCAAAACCTATGACCAGAACATCCTCGGTACCGCGCTCAGCTGGACACCGGATAACTGGACCTTCTCTGCTGGCGGCGGCTGGTACCAGAACTTCCTGACCACCAAAAAAGTGTCTGTTAACGACTACTTTGCCGGTGACGCATGGGGTATCGAATACTTCGCAGGGTACAAATTCCCAATCAATCAGTATGCGGTTAAATCCATCCAGCCATACTTCATGGGTGACCGTATTGAGTACGTGAACGGCCGTAACTACCAGCGCATCGACAACGGTGTAGGTATCAGCTTCCAGCTGGACTACGGTTTCCGTGTGGATTACGAACACGTGTTCACCTCCAGCACCGACAACCTGGGCGATATGAACCTGGTGCGTCTGCGTTACGACTTCTAACCCTCACCCTGAAAGGGAGAGGGAATTGCACATGTAGGCCGGGTAAGGCGTAGCCGCCACCCGGCTTTCTTTCAGCGATCAAGCCAGTCAGCGACCTCGCCATACGTCCCGCGATATACAATCTTCTCCGCTTTCTTCTCCAGCTGATAGCCGTACATCGGGTCGTAATAATCTCTGAGCAGCGGCGCAAGCCAGCTAAAGTGTGCGTCAGTGCTGCCAGAGCGTTGTTGTTCCAGCAGTGCGGAATCTAACAGCGCGGTGAATTCCGCATAACGCTGCAGCCCCAGACGGCGGCGAATGGCGAACAGACCGTGGTGCAGGTACTCGCTATACTCCTTCCAGCCTGCCTCTTCGCCGTAGGCGGCAGAAAAATCGGCCCACATATGGTCGAAATACTCTTCGCGCAGGCGCTCAAGACGAATGTCAAACGGATCCTCTACCACCACGATAGGGGCTTCGGCCATCCGGTCGCGCAGGCATTCCGGCAGATGGTTAGAGCCAATCATCCTGCCCTCATCCTCCAGCACCCAACGTGCGGCATCTTTTTTCAACAGCTCGACGGCCAGATGATTTTCAAAGCTTGCCTGGGAAAGCTGTGGCGTCAGCGTGCGGCCAAACGACGAGCCGCGATGGTGCGCCAGCCCTTCCAGATCGATCCCCTGCGCGTGCTGCTTCACCAGCAACGTTTTACCGTTTCCGGTACAGCCGCCGATAAGCACCATCGGTTTTTGTGACTGCTCAATAGTGACCTGAATCGCCGTCTGACGCAGGGCTTTATAGCCGCCGCGGATCAGCGGGTAATCCACGCCCGCCTCTTTCAGCCAGGCCTGCGTGATATGCGAGCGCTGTCCGCCGCGCGCACAGCAGATAAAGCCCTCAGGTCGGGCAAGACAGGCTTCGCGCCAGGCGTTGATCCGGGCCTCCCGCGTGTCGCCGTTCACCAGACTATGGCCGAGCGCCAGCGCAGCGTCGGGCCCCTGGCGTTTGTAGCAGGTCCCCACGGCGGCGCGTTCGTCGTCGTTCATTAAAGGCAGGTTGATTGCCGCAGGCATCGCACCCTGCGCAAATTCGATCGGCGCGCGAACGTCAATCAAAGGGGTATCGGACGCGAGTATCGCGCGATAATCCGTTCCATCGTTCATGGTTATTCCAGAAATCAAAACAGCAATGGAGGGGGATTTTACGCGCGTGAGGAGAGGCCGGGGAAGGGGAAGATCAACTCCCCGGCAATTATCGCTTATTTGAGCTTTGATTGCGCCCAGACAATCCCGCTTGCGTATTCCGGCGGCAGGAGAGGGATCATCGCTTCCAGGGTAGCGCTCAGGCGGCCTGCGTCGCTGTCGTTCAGGTTCAGGTGACCCACTTTACGCCCCGGACGAACCTCTTTGTCGTACCAGTGCAGGTGCACCAGCGGCAGCTTCAGCCAGTCGTAGTTCAGATCGGTACCGATCAGGTTGATCATCACTGAAGGGCTATTAACCACCGGCTGCGGCAGCGGCAGGTTAGTAATGGCGCGCAGGTGCAGCTCAAACTGGCTGATTGATGCGCCGTTTTGCGTCCAGTGACCGCTGTTGTGAACGCGCGGTGCCAGTTCGTTGATCAGCAGACCAGACGGCGTTACAAAACACTCCATCGCCATCACGCCCACATAACCCAGTTCATGCATAATGGCCGAGAGCATCTCTTCAGCCTGGGCCTGCTGTTCAGCATTGGCCTGCGGGAAGGCGACGCTGGTGCGTAAGATCCCGTCCTGATGCAGGTTATGGGTCAGAGGATAAAATACGGTACGCCCGTCGTGGCCGCGAGCGCCAACCAGCGACACTTCACCGCTGAAATTGATGCCCTGCTCAACGATGCACTCTCCGTAGCACTCTTCCGGCAGTTCGGCGGTTTCGTGCGCGCGCAAACGCCACTGTCCGCGGCCGTCATAACCGCCGACGCGACGCTTTACAATCGCCAGTTCGCCCAGCATTGCGAAGACATCGTTCCACTCGCTTTTATCAGACAGCAACTGCCACGGCGCGGTGGCCAGTCCGAGCTTGTCGAACAGCTGTTTTTGCGTCAGACGGTCAGCAATGATTGGGAACACGTCGCGGTTCACAAAAGCGTTATGGCGCGCCAGTTCACGGGTCAGCGCGGTTTCCGGCCAGCGTTCAATCTCAGCGGTAATGACGCTCTGGTGGAACGGCACGGCTTCGGGTTCGGCATCCAGACCGACCGGCCAGACGGCAATACCCAGCGGTTCACCGGCCTGGCGCAGCATGCGGCCTAACTGACCGTTACCGAGGACGCAAACCTGCTTCATGCCGCACCCCGCGGGTCCGGGTTGTCCAGCACTTCGTCGGTCTGGGCTTTACGCCAGTCCGCCAGACGCTGATGTAAAGCTTTATCGTGCGTCGCCAGGATCTGCGCCGCCAGCAGAGCCGCGTTTGCCGCGCCCGCTTTGCCGATGGCCAGCGTACCCACAGGAATGCCACGCGGCATCTGCACGATGGAGTAAAGGCTGTCGACACCGCTCAGTGCGGCGCTCTGCACCGGAACACCCAGTACCGGCACCAGCGTTTTGGCGGCAATCATGCCCGGCAGATGAGCTGCACCACCCGCACCGGCAATGATCACCTCGTAACCATTCTCTTGCGCGCTTTCGGCAAAGCTGAACAGTTTATCCGGCGTGCGGTGTGCGGAAACCACTTCAACATGGTGAGGAACATTCAGGATTTCAAAGATTTCGGCGGCGAACTGCATGGTAGCCCAGTCGCTTTTGGACCCCATCACGATGGCGACACGCGCCGGATTATTGCGGGAAGACATGCGTCTTAAAACTCCTGTGGTGCGAAACACACTGCTTTCGAGGGCACAGAGAATAGCATGTAATACGGGCAAGGAAAACGGTTGCGCGGTTAAAAACCGAGCCGTTGTGGTGCGCAGGGAATAACAAAACAGACCGCATTCAGGCGGTCTGTTTTGAGAGGTTACTGAAGATCCCCTGCGGTCAGGTTCTCTTTGTCGAATGCGTGGCTGACATCAATATGATTCACCATGCTGGTGTCGATATTCGAGCCGGCTTCCGGTACACAGAAGCCATTCTCTGCTGCCATCGCGCCAGTGGACAGTCCAGCGACCAGCAGCAGGGCACTTACGATGCTGATTTTTTTCATTCTCTTTCCTTCCTCATCGTCTTGTCGCTGTCGCGGATCTACTGGCGGCACGGCAAACGGCGATCTTATTTAGTCAGTTCTGCAGTCATGTGCACGCGGTTATTGAACTGTGCGCTGGTGATTTTGTAAGACGCGCCCTGTTCAGCAGCCTGAGCGGCAATTTTCGCTTCTGCACGATCCAGAGTTGAGGCTGTCGCGCTAACGCTTTGTGCGAAAGAACCGAAAGAGATCAGAGACAGAGCGGCAACTGCAACGAAAGTTTTGATAGATTTCATGGTCGTAATCCTTAAGTGTTTTGTTTGGGATAGGGCGTGTTGCCCTGATGTGATAAATGATAGGCCGACCACGGGCTGATTAAAATCGAAACAATTTGCCGATATCGTTCAAAAAAATAGAATGAGTTTTGCGGGAGAGATTAAAACGGGAAAGCGATCAGTTCCACACCTTCAGGCGTGACTTTCACCATCGATCCTTCGCTGTGCCACGCGCCCAGTACCACACGGTGAGCCGGTTCGCCGTTGGCGACCAACGTATGCACGTCGGGACGGTGGGTATGACCGTGGATCAACCACTGGACGTGGTGTTTCTCCATCATGTTGACCACTGCCTGCGGGTTGACGTCCATGATAGTCATCGACTTACTGCTGTTGGCGGCTTTACTGCCCGCGCGCATTCTGGCGGCGATACGGTTACGGATAAACAGCGGCAGGGCAAGGAACACCTTTTGGATCCACGGGGTGTGGACCTTCGCGCGAAACGCCTGATAGCCGGTATCGTCCGTACAGAGCGTGTCACCGTGCATGATCAGGACTTTTCGACCATAGAGGTCAAGCACCTGTTCTTCTGGCAGCAGCGTCATGCCGCTTTCCCGGGCGTAGCGAGGGCCTACCAGAAAATCGCGGTTGCCGTGAATGAAGTAGCAGGGAACGCCGGAGGTGACCAGCGCGTGAATGGCGGCAGCCATTTTACGGTGCAGCGGGTTGGGGTCGTCGTCGCCGATCCAGGCTTCAAACAGGTCGCCAAGGATGTAAAGCGCGTCGGCGTGTCTGGCTTCACCCGCTAAAAAACGCAGAAAACCGGCGGTGATCGCCGGTTCTTCTGTTTGCAGGTGCAAATCTGCAATAAAGAGTGTCGCCACGAATTACTCGCTGACGGTCACGCTGGTAATCACAACGTCTTCTTTTGGAACGTCCTGATGCATGCCGCTGCGGCCGGTGGAAACGGCTTTGATCTTGTCGACCACGTCCATGCCTTCAACCACTTCTGCGAATACGCAGTAGCCCCAACCCTGCAGGCTTTCGCCGGAGAAGTTCAGGAAGTCGTTGTCAGCCACGTTGATGAAGAACTGCGCGGTGGCAGAGTGAGGTGCCTGAGTACGCGCCATCGCCAGCGTGCCGCGGGTGTTTTTCAGGCCGTTATTGGCTTCGTTTTTGATCGCTTCTTTTGTTTCTTTCTGCTTCATACCCGGTTCAAAACCGCCGCCCTGGATCATAAAGCCGTTGATCACACGGTGGAAAATGGTGTTGTTGTAGAAACCTTCGCGGCAGTAGTCCAGGAAGTTTTTAACTGTTTCAGGCGCTTTGTCATCAAAGGTTTTGATTACGATATCGCCATGATTAGTGTGGAAAGTAACCATTTTTGCATCCTGTTCCGTTATTGTGGTACGTCGACCCGCGTTCGGGTCAGATATAGGGGCCTGTTATAGCATAACCACAGGATGCGATCACCTTGCATTGTGTGCTGCTTCGGGTTTGAATTACGGGTAGAATACCCGGTTTTCGTCCACACACGTGTTTACATGGAATCTTCGATGTTAAAAATCTTTAATACAATGACGCGCCAGAAAGAGGAATTTAAACCTATCCATGCCGGGGAAGTCGGCATGTACGTGTGTGGTATTACGGTTTACGATCTCTGTCATATCGGCCATGGCCGTACCTTTGTCGCATTCGATGTCGTGTCGCGTTACCTGCGTTTCCTCGGGTATAACCTGAAGTACGTGCGTAACATCACCGATATTGACGACAAAATCATCAAGCGCGCTAATGAAAATGGCGAAAGCTTTGTCGCGCTGGTGGATCGTATGATCGTTGAGATGCACAAGGATTTTGACGCGTTAAACATTTTGCGCCCGGACAGCGAGCCGCGTGCGACCCACCATATTCACGAAATTATCGAGATCACGGAAAAGCTGATTGAACGCGGCCACGCGTACGTTGCGGACAATGGCGACGTGATGTTCTCAGTGCCAACCGATCCTACCTACGGCTCGCTTTCCCGTCAGGATCTTGACCAACTGCAGGCTGGCGCCCGCGTTGACGTGGTTGACGTGAAGCGTAACCCAATGGACTTCGTGCTGTGGAAGATGTCCAAAGAGGGCGAACCAAGCTGGCCATCTCCATGGGGAGAAGGGCGTCCGGGCTGGCACATTGAGTGCTCGGCGATGAACTGCAAACAGCTGGGCAAACATTTTGACATTCACGGCGGCGGTTCAGATCTCATGTTCCCGCACCACGAAAACGAAATCGCGCAGTCCACCTGTGCGCACGGCGGCGAGTATGTGAACTACTGGATGCACTCCGGGATGGTGATGGTTGACCGCGAGAAGATGTCTAAATCGCTGGGCAACTTCTTCACCGTGCGTGACGTGCTGAAGTATTACGATGCGGAAACCGTACGTTACTTCCTGATGTCGGGCCACTACCGCAGCCAGCTGAACTACAGTGAAGAGAACCTGAAACAGGCACGCTCTGCGCTGGAGCGTCTGTACACTGCGTTGCGCGGTACCGACAAGTCCGTGGAGGCCGCGGGCGGCGAGGCGTTTGAGGCCCGCTTTGTTGAGGTGATGAACGATGATTTCAACACCCCGGAAGCCTACTCGGTGCTGTTCGATATGGCGCGTGAAGTCAACCGTCTGAAGTCAGAAGATATGGCGGCGGCGAATGCGCTGGCTTCTCACCTGCGTAAACTCTCTTCCGTGCTTGGCCTGCTGGAACAGGAGCCGGATGCTTTCCTGCAGAGCGGTGCGCAGGCAGATGACGGCGAAGTGGCAGAGATTGAAGCGCTGATTAACGCGCGTCTCGAAGCCCGTCAGGCGAAAGACTGGGCGGCAGCGGATGCGGCGCGCAATCGCCTGACCGAGATGGGGATCATCCTGGAAGATGGCCCACAGGGGACCACCTGGCGCCGTAAGTAATTTTCCCCTCACCCAACCCTCTCCCACAGGGAGAGGGGATTGTTAGGTGTTCTCCCTCTCCCTGTGGGAGAGGGCCGGGGTGAGGGCATCAGCGTGCACGCTTTCGCCACCACAACAACCCCATCAGCACCACTCCCGGCAGCCACACCCACAGCAGTTCAGAGATAATCACCTGATGCCCGTACGGCGTGGTATAGCGCGACAGGGCAAACGGGGCGACCTTAATCACCTGCCACGGCGCAAAGAACCGTTCATCTGACCACGGCCACAGCCAGCCGACGCCCTTGCCGCCGGTGGTGACGGAATCCAGCAGGCTGTGCGACAGCAGCGACACGGTTAAAAACAGCCAGCAGCGCGTCAAACTTGCCCTGAACCATCGTCGCCCGACCAGTACGCAGAGTATCGGCACCACGAAGGCAAACAGCAGTGAATGGGTAAAGCCGCGATGACCGAAAACATTGCCGTAAGCAACGCCGAACTTAAACGCCAGCACGTCGGCATCGGGCAGCATCGCGAGCACGACACCGGCGAAAAGCAGGCGGGGAGGAATAACCCGGGTTCCCAGGCCTAAGCCCAGGCAAAGCGGAACAGCAGCGTGAGTGATAACGGTAGGCATCGTAATTTTCCATGACAAATCATGGGAATATAGCAGCGATTTCGCTGGAACTGACCTGTGCTAAATTCCGATTTTTACGCCGATTCCCGCGCGATAAGCTGGCCGGAGAGGGTAATGCGCTGCGTCTGCAACTCTGGCTCTTTCAGCTTACGGATGATAAGACCCGCCGCCTGGCGGCCTGTCTCGTCACTGGCAGAGGAGACATAGGTAAACGACGGCGAGGTCAGGTTGACGTGCAGCATATCTTCAAAGCCCACCAGCGCGACCTGCTGCGTCAGAAATACGTCTTTTCCCACGGTGCGGCCCACCTGATGAATGCCGCTAATGCAGCCGATCATCGCATCCGGTGAATGACAGAGCAGGGCGGTGATGGTGTTGTTTTTCTCAAGCAGCTGGCGGGTCGCCATTGCGGCGGCTTGCGTGTCATCGCTGCAGGCCGGGGAGCTTTCATCGCGCCACACCAGCCCGTTCTGGGTCATTGCGCTGCGAAATCCAAGCAGGCGTTGTTCGCGAATAAGGCAGCCTTCCCGTCCGCCAATGTAGGCGATGTTGCGGTGCCCGCGCTCGATAAGATAGCGCGCGGCCAGGTTTGCCGCCTGGCGGTTATCGCGCATCACCAGGTTGCATTTTTCATCCAGCAGAGACTGCGAGACCACCACCAGCGGCAGCGGGCACTGGCGGATCTGCTCCGGCAGGGTTGAGGAGCGCGTATCCGACGCGAGATAGATCACGCCCGCCACGCCCTGTTGCTTAAAGGAGAGCAGGGTGCGCTCTAAATGCTCCCGATCGTTCAGCGGCTGGCCGAGAAAAACCATATAGCCCTGCTTCTCCAGCTCCTGGACGATACTCGCCATGACTTTGATGGAAAAACTGTCGCTGAAATCACGCAGGATCAGGCCGATCAGGTTGGAGGTGTTGGCGCGAAGGTTGGCAGCGGCAACGTTATGAACATAGCCCAGCGTCGTGATGGCGGCATTGACCTTCTCGATCGTTGCTTCGGAGATTTTCCCTTTCTGGCGCAGCACCAGCGATACGGTAGAGACCGACACCCCCGCGTGCTTTGCGACATCAATGATGCTGACTTTCTTCAAAACCGCTCCCTGAAATTTACCGATTATCAGCCAGATACGACACGTCTCTCAGCCTACAGGAGACGTGTCGTTCCGGCATCTTATTATTTGCCAATCATGGTGGACATGGTCTGGGCGATAAACTGTGCTCTGGCACCGAAAATCACCTGAATTCCGTTATCACCCACGAAGACCACGCCGCGTGCGCCGAGTCCGTTCAGGCCATCTTTATCCACCGCATCACTTTTTGCCACTTCCAGGCGCAGACGGGTAATACAGGAGCCAACGGAGTCGATGTTGTGCGCACCGCCCAGCAGGGTAATGATTTCGGTGGCGAGTTCAGAATCGGATTTATCATCCGCGCTAGCGGTCACTTCGGTACGGCCCGGCGTTTTCACGTCAAAGCGACGGATCACGAAACGGAAGGTGAAGTAATAAATCAGGCCCATCGGAATACCAATGATAATGGCATTGAGGAAGTTGGTCTGATAGCCGTTGAATGACGGCAGGATCCCGAACGACAGATAATCGATAAAGCCTGCCGAGAACGACTTGGCGATATGGGCGTGCAGCAGATACATGGTCATGTACGCCAGGCCCGCCATAATGGCGTTAAAGACGTACAGGATCGGCGCGACGAAGATGAAAGTGAACTCCACCGGCTCGGTGATCCCCGTCAGGAAGCAGGTGAGTGCCGCAGAGAACAGAATACCGGCCGCGATTTTTTTATTTTTGGTATGCGCTTCATGATACATCGCCAGACACGCCGCAGGCAGGGCAAACAGCATCAGCGGGAATTCACCCTGCATGAACTTACCGGCGTTCTGGTAGGTGTCGCTGCTGAAGGATTTCACCCCTTCTTCCAGCATCTTGAACCAGATGGTCTGGTCGCCGTGGATCACCTGGCCCGCCTGAGTGGTGTAATCACCAAATGAATACCAGAAAGAGGGATACCAGATATGGTGCAGACCGAGCGGGATGAGGGCGCGTTCGACCAGACCGAAGATAAAGGTTGAGGCGGCCTGATTATCGCCGTTCACCACCACGGAGAGCGCGTCGATGCCTGCCTGAATGTGTTGCCAGACGTAGGGTAGCAGCAGGCCGAGCAGGAACGAGAGAAACGCCGTGGCAATCGCCACAAAGCGTTTGCCGGAGAAGAAGCCAAGGAACTCCGGCAGCTGCATGGTGTGGAAACGGTTATAGCACCACGCCGCCAGAATACCGCAGATAAGCCCGCCAAAGACGCCCATCTGCAGCGTCGGGATGCCGACCACCATAGCGTATTTGCCGCCCTGAGAGGCCATTTCCGGCGTAATGCTCAGCACGGTACTGATGGTGATATTGGTAACAAACACCGAGACGGCGGCAGACAGTGCGGCAATGCCGGATTCCGATGCCAGACCCACGGCGGAGCCAATGGCAAACAGCATGGGCAGGTTATCAAAGATAACCCCACCCGCGTTCATCATCAGCGGCAGGTGAAACTTATCGCCAAAGGCCAGCAGCAGGCCCGCAGCGGGAAGCAATGAAATTGGCAGCATTAAGGCGCGACCAATCATCGATAACTTAGACAGCGATTTAACAAACCCTGATATCAGACTCATGCTGATTTCCCCCGAGAAGCGCTTTTTTTGGCGCTGTTATTGTAAGTAGAACGTTTTAGTAGAACGTTCTACTTATCGTGGGCAAAGCGTGAAAAACGCGCAACACAATTTTCACTTTTCAACAGATGAAATAGTGATTATTTGAAGTTGATCGATAATTAACCGTGATAGGTGTGCGGGGATTGTTATCCCCTCTCCCGGCCGGGAGAGGGTTAGGGTGAGGGCATCAGACGGCTCAGGCCGTAACGGTCACGCTCTGGCCGTCAAAGCTGACGGTCTGACCGGCAACAATCTTGCAGCGCTTACGCGTTTCTACCACGCCGTCGACGAAAACCAGCCCGTCGGCAATGGCAATCTTGGCCTGCGCACCGCTCTCGCTCCAGCCTTCCAGCTTCAGCAGATCGCACAGCTCAACGTGTGGATGTTTACCTAATGAAAATGTCGCCATGTTACGCGTCCTCTACGTCGTGATACTCCTCGCATGCCTGCAAGGTATTCTGAATCAGGGTTGCTACGGTCATCGGGCCTACGCCGCCCGGTACCGGGGTGATGTAAGAGGCACGCGCTGCGGCATCTTCATAAACCACGTCGCCAACCACTTTGCCGTTTTCCAGACGGTTAATCCCGACGTCCACGACAATCGCCCCTTCCTTAATCCATTCCCCGGGAATGAAGCCCGGCTTACCGACCGCGACGATCAGCAGATCGGCATTCTCGACGTGATGACGCAGGTTTTTGGTGAAGCGGTGGGTCACGGTGGTGGTGCAACCGGCCAGCAGCAGCTCCATGCTCATCGGACGGCCCACGATGTTGGAGGCGCCAATCACTACGGCGTTCAGACCGTATGTGTCGATGTTATAACGCTCCAGCAGCGTCACGATGCCGCGCGGGGTGCAGGGACGCAGGCGCGGCGCGCGCTGGCACAGACGGCCAACGTTATACGGGTGGAAACCGTCCACATCTTTATCCGGCGCGATACGCTCCAGTACCTTCACGTTGTCGATGCCTGCCGGCAGCGGCAGCTGGACCAGAATACCGTCGATCTCTTTATCGGCATTCAGGGTGTCAATAAGTTCCAGCAGTTCTGCTTCGGTGGTGGTTTCCGGCAAATCGTAAGAGCGGGAGACGAACCCCACCTCTTCACACGCTTTGCGTTTGCTGCCGACATAAATCTGCGATGCCGGGTTGCTACCAACCAGCACAACGGCAAGCCCTGGTGCGCGAAAACCAGCCGCTTTACGCGCCTTCACTTTTTCCGCGACCTCAGAGCGCACCTGCTGCGCAATCGTTTTACCGTCAATAATCTTTGCTGCCATCAGAGAGAAGATTCCGTCTGTAACGTTTGAAAGGGGGGATGGCCTGTATTTTGTCAGAAGCGAGCGCCGCTGTCAGTCACCCTTTGCGAGTTTTCCTCCGGCGGGCGTAAAGACCCTTCTCGGGTGATGGTCAATTTCTTAGGCAGGATTAGGATGTGACCTGGTAAAATGGCAGCGTTTTGACATATTTAAAAATAGTTTCCTGAGCTACTTTGTCTCCTCCGAAATAAGCTTTCAATTTTTTCAATTGAACGTATTTCTTATTCCCGATAATTCACGGGAAGGGTTATTTACATTTTAAAGGAATAGACATGAAACTCAGCAACATTGCTTCTACTGTTATTGCTTCACTGGCCCTGGTCGCGGGTGCCGCTCACGCTGCCGATCCGGTTACGCCAGTTTCCGTAAATGGCGGTACCGTGCATTTTAAAGGTGAACTGGTTAATGCTGCATGTTCAGTAAATACCGATTCTTCCGAGCAGACTGTTAATCTCGGTCAGTACCGTACCGCGAAATTCACCAAAGTGGGTGATACCACCACCAATATTCCATTCACCATCGAACTGAACGATTGCGATCCGCTGGTGGCGAAAACGGCTGCTGTGGCGTTCACCGGTCAGATCGACGCAACTGACAAAACCCTGCTGGCAGTGACTTCCGGTAGCAACGACAACACCGCGAAAGGTGTTGGTATCGAGATCCTCGACAGCAAATCCAGCGTTCTGACGCCAGACGGTGCCACCTTCTCTGCTGCGCAGAACCTGATCCAGGGCACCAACACCCTGAACTTCAGCGCGCGTTATAAAGCCACTGCTGCGACCACTGAACCTGGTCAGGCAAATGCTGACGCCACTTTCGTTATGAAATACGAATAATTCCTCCGTACAGGGATGTTTTGGCCTCAGGGATGAGGCCCGTCATACGCTCAGGCCAGGAACGAAGGATGACAAGGACAGGAACACTACTGCTGTTAACCCTTGCGATGGCTTCCCAGGCATTCGCCCATACGGTGGTGATTGACGGCGGCAAAGTACACCTCCGGGGTGAACTGGTGAACGGTGGCTGCGCCGTGGCGCCAGACAGCCAGAATATGCGCATCGATATGGGACAATACCGGACCAACTCGTTTTCCGGGGTGGGCAGTTTTTCCACCGTTAATGTGCCTTTTACCGTGCGGCTGCTGGATTGCAGCGTGGATGTCTCACGCACCGTCGGGATCCAGTTCCAGGGCATCACGCCCGCGGAAGACCCGCAGGTTTTTCTGGCAACATCGCGCCCCGGTGAAACACCCATCAGCAGCGGGGTGGGGCTGGCTCTCTTTGACGAACAGCAGCGTCAGATAATCCCCAACGCCACGGCGGTCAGCTGGCTGCCCATTGATACCCGCGAGCTTGCGTTTCATTTTAGCGCCCGATATCGGGCTATTTCCGAACACCTTGTGCCAGGCAATATTCAGTCGGATGTCTGGTTTACGTTGATTTATCCATAACACCTGCGAACACATTATTAAAGGTACGGTTTTGATGAATACCCTAATTAAACCAGGACTGATTTTATCGTTTATTTTAATGATGGTTTCTGCAAGCGCGAATGCGTCCGGCGGTATTGCACTTGGAGCCACGCGCGTTATTTATCCGGCAGATGCTAAACAAACTTCACTGGCGATCACCAACAGTAACAAGCAAGAACGCTATTTAATTAACGCGTGGATCGAAAACGCAAACGGGCAAAAAGAAAAAACCTTTGCCGTCACGCCACCGCTGTTTGTCAGCGAGCCGGACAGCGAAAACACGCTGCGCATTATTTACGCCGGGCCTGCGTTGCCTGCAGATCGTGAATCGCTGTTTTACATGAACGTGAAAGCGATCCCGTCAGTGAACAAAGCCAAAACCGAAAACAATAACGTGCTGCAACTGGCCATCCTGTCGCGTATCAAGCTGTTTGTGCGTCCGAATAACCTGGCAATGCAGCCGGAAGAGGCGCTCTCTCAGCTGCGCTTTGAGCGCGTTGGCTCGCATCTGAAGATCAGCAACGCCTCACCGTATTACATCACGCTGGTCAATCTGAAGCTGGGCGGACAGACGCTGGATAACATCATGATTGCGCCAAAAAATTCGGCACAGCAGGCGCTGCCGGCTGGTGCGGGCGGTACGCTCTCCTGGCAGAGCGTCAATGACTACGGTGCCATTACTCCGGCGCGTAGCGTTAACCTGTGAGCAGAGTCAGGGCGATGAATAATCATCAATGGCGTTACTGCCCGGTTGCACTGGCGCTGATGGCAACGCTCTGGCCGCAGTCGGGCTGGAGCGAAAGCTACTTTAACCCGGCCTTTTTGTCCGACGATACCGCTAGCGTGGCGGATTTATCGCGTTTTGAACAAGGTCACCAGCAGGCACCCGGCGTGTATCGCGTGGATATCTGGCGTAACGATGAGTTTATCGCGACCCAGGACGTGCGCTTTGAGCAGGCCGACGATACGCCACCGGTGGCGGGCGGACTGGCGCC
Source organism: Enterobacter sp. 50793107 (assembly GCF_001463365.1). NCBI lineage: Bacteria > Pseudomonadati > Pseudomonadota > Gammaproteobacteria > Enterobacterales > Enterobacteriaceae > Enterobacter > Enterobacter sp. 50793107. The sequence continues at coordinate 179,824 of NZ_LNII01000075.1, forward strand.
GTGCATCACACGTAAAATGCTGGAACGGTTTGGCGTTAACCTCGCCGCGTTTCCCGAGCTGGTAAAGGTGCAGGACGACACCTGTGTCCCGCTGGCGACAGCGATCCCCGGCAGCCTGGTCGCATTTAACTTCGCCTCGCAGCGTCTGAATATCAGCCTGCCGCAGGTGGCGATGCAGAACAGCGCCCGTGGCTATATCCCGCCTGAACAGTGGGATGAAGGGATCCCCGCCGCGCTGTTGAACTACAGCTTTACCGGCAACCGGGGAAGCGAGGATGACAGCTACTATCTGAACCTGCAGAGCGGGCTGAACTATGGCGCCTGGCGTTTACGCAATAACGGCGCCTGGCGTTATACGCAAAACAACGGTCAGCGGCACAGTAACTGGCAGAACATCGGCACCTGGGCGCAGCGCACCGTCATTCCGCTCAAAAGCGAGCTGGTGCTGGGCGACAGCAATACCGGCAATGATGTCTTTGACAGCGTCGGTTTCCGTGGCGGGCGGCTTTTCTCGTCCGACAGCATGTACCCGGACAGCCTGCAGGGCTACGCGCCAACCGTGCGCGGTATCGCCCGTACCCCGGCCAAAGTGGTTGTTCGCCAGAACGGCTATGTTATCTACCAGAGCTATGTCCAGCCTGGCGCGTTTGCCATCACCGATCTGAACCCTACCTCTTCAAGCGGCGATCTGGAAGTGACCGTAGAAGAGAAGGACGGCAGTCAGCAACGCTATACCGTGCCGTACTCCACCGTGCCGCTGTTGCAGCGTGAAGGTCGCTGGAAGTATGACCTCGTGGCCGGGGATTACCGCAGCGGTAACAGCGATCAGGACACGCCGTTCTTCACCCAGGGCACGCTGATTACCGGTCTGGCCAATGGCTACACGCTCTACGGCGGTACGCAGCTGGCGTCGCGCTATACCGCGGTGGCCATTGGCGCCGGGAAAAACCTCGGTGACTGGGGGGCGGTGTCGGTCGATATCACCCATGCCCGCAGCCAGCTGGCGGACGACAGCCGCCATGAGGGCCAGTCCCTGCGTTTCCTGTATGCAAAATCACTCAACGGATTCGGCACCAACTTCCAGCTGCTGGGCTATCGCTACTCCACGAAAGGGTTTTACACCCTGGATGATGTGGCCTGGCGTTCGATGGAAGGCTATCAATATGCCGACAGCAAGGATGATGACGGCGTGCCGGACGTGCAGAGCTATCACAACCTGACGTGGAACAAAAAAGGGCGCTTCCAGCTCAATATCTCTCAGTCGCTGGGTGATTACGGCTCAGTCTATGTCTCCGGCAGCGAGCAGACCTACTGGGGCACCAGCCAGTCGAACCTCTGGTATCAGCTCGGCTATGCCGGAGGTGTAAAAGGGATCAACTACTCCCTGTCATGGTCGTGGAACAAGTCCGTCGGGATAGAGGGCACGGACCGGATCGCGTCCTTTAACGTCTCGGTGCCGTTCAGCCTCTTTACCCGTCAGGGATATCGCCGGGACAGCGCCATCGATCGCGCTTACGCCACGGCCTCAGCCAGCCGCAACAGCGACGGTGATACCAGCTGGCAAACCGGGGTCAGCGGCACCCTGCTGGAAGATCGCAACCTGAACTACAGCGTTACGCAGGGGCACACCAGCACCAACGGCTCAAGCGGTAGCGCCAGCGCAAACTGGCAGGCGACCTACGGCACGCTGGGGGTGGGCTACAACTACGCGCGCGATCAGCACGATCTCAACTGGCAGCTCTCCGGTGGGGTGGTAGGCCATGCCGACGGCGTCACCTTCAGCCAGCCGCTGGGCGACACTAACGTCCTGATCAAAGCGCCGGGAGCCTCGGGCGTCAGCGTGGAAAACCAGACGGGGGTGAAAACCGACTGGCGAGGCTACGCGGTCATGCCGTATGCCACCGTCTACCGCTATAACCGCGTGGCGCTGGATACCAACTCCATGAGTAACAACACCGACATCGAAAATAACGTCAGCAGCGTAGTACCGACCAAAGGTGCGCTGGTGCGCGCCAGCTTCGATACCCGTATCGGCGTGCGTGCCCTGCTGACCGTAACCCGCGGCAACCAGCCTGTGCCGTTTGGTGCCGTGGTCCGTGAAACCCAGAGCGGGGTCACCAGTATGGTGGGCGATGACGGGCAGATTTACCTGAGCGGGCTGCCGCTGGAAGGGGAGTTGCTTATTCAGTGGGGCAATGGGATGCAGTCCCAGTGTCGTGCGCACTATCGTTTATCGCCTGAAAGCCAAAACCAGGCCATTACCATGGCGGGGGCAAGCTGTGACCGTTAACAGGAACCCAAAGATGCGCAGTTTACGCAATGTGTTTAGCTTAGCGCTGCTCTGCAGCACGATGCCCGCGTGGGCGACGGTTTGCCAGAACGCCACGGGCGTGCCGAAGGATATCTCATACGATCTTTCAAACGTCTTTAACAGTTCCAATAACAAACCGGGGCAGATTGTGACCCTTGCGCAAAAATCCGGGCTGGTGGGCGTGAACGCCATTTGCCCTAAAGGAACAACCGGAAAGTCCACGATGCGTAGTTATGTCACCAGCCTGCCGATAACGACGGTAATTGATGGCTATAAGTATGTGAAGCTGAATGACTACCTTGATGGCGCAATGCAGATCCACGATGACTACGCGGGCACCTTCTATCCACCGTCAGACTACATTCAGATGGGGCAGCACCCTAACGTTCCGAACAACAAAGCGTTTCCTGTCACCGATTCGAAGCTGGTCTTTCGTCTGCGGGTCACACGGCGGTTTATCAACATGGTGGTGATCCCCCAGCAGACCATGTTCACCGTCTATGTCACCACCACGTCATCCGATCCGCTGAATACGCCGGTCTATACCATCAGCTACAGCGGCACCATTCAGGTACCACAAAGCTGTGCGATTAACGCCGGGCAGGTGGTGGAGTTTGATTTTGGTGATATTGGCGCGTCGTTGTTCAGCCAGGCGGGGGCCGGCAATCGTCCTCAGAACGTCTCACCACAAAGCAAAACCATTGCCATTAAGTGCACCAATGTGGAGGCCAATGCGTATCTGACGATGCGCATCGAGGCGGAAAAAATCTCGGGCAATGCGCTGGTTTCCGATAACCCGGATTTAGGGTTTGTCGTGGCGAACGATAGCGGTACGCCTCTGACGCCTAACAACCTGAACAGCAAAATTCCGTTCCGTCTGGATGACAGCGCGCAGGCGCAGGTGGGGATCCGGGTCTGGCCGGTGAGCATTACGGGGAATAAGCCAGCGGAAGGCCGGTTCACCTCTCGCGGCTATCTGCGCGTGGATTACGATTAAGGGGAAGAGATGGGGAACTGGAAATGGCCTTTCGCTGCGCTGGCCCTGACGATGTGTCAGGCAAACGCGTGGTCAGCCACAGCGCTGGGCGAGATCAATATTCAGATGTACGGCAATATCGTTGATTTTACCTGCGTGGCAGAGGGCAGCGACAGCGACAAGACCGTCACGCTGGGCACCTGGCCGACGAAGCAGCTCAGCACCACGGGGAGCCGCACGCAGCCCATGCCCTTTACGCTGAAGCTGACTGGCTGTCCGCCAGGCTCGGCATCAATTACGTTTTCCGGGAAAACTGACGGGAGTGACAGCGGATTGCTGGCGTTGAATGACGCCAGTACGGCGAATAACGTCGCGGTGGAGATCAGGGATGCGGATAAAACACGTCTTGCGTTACAGCAGGCCAGCCAGCCGGTAGCGGTAGATGCGCAGGGTAATGCCGTGTTGTCATTTTATGCTAATTATATTGCCACAGCGGATAACCCCCGACCCGGACGCGCCGATGCGGATGCCACATTTATGATTAATTATAATTAGCGCTGACCGCACTCCCTGCAACTCAGATAAACTGCAGGGAGTGAATTCAGGTTATAGCAGCTCGTGTGCCTTGGCGTAATCAATTAATTCCACAATGCTTTGCACACCGAGCTTGGAATAAATATTGGATTTGTGCGCGCTAATGGTTTTGTTGCTTAATAGCAGCTGTTCGGCAATTTCCTTATTCGATAAGCCATTCGCCAGATACCGCAGTACGGTGACCTCACGGTTCGATAATGGCATATCGGATGCCATCCCTTTCCCGGAGCCCAGGTGATTAATAAAGTTCAACGTTTCCGACGGGAAAAAAGAATAGCCCATCAGAATCATTTCCACGGCGTTGTAGATCTCACCTAAATCTTTTCGTTTACTGACAAACCCATTTGCCCCAGCGCGGATGGCGCGGCCCGCGTAAAAGGACTCCGATTTGGAAGAGAGGAACAGGACCTTTATGTCTTTGTTTAAGTTTCTGATTCTTTTCAATAAAGCGAAGCCATCGGTGCCCGTAAGTTCAATGTCCAGGATCACCAGATCGATGGCGTGATTGCGGATACAGTCGAGAACTTCATGGCTGTCGCCAGACTTCAGTTTGACTGTGATATTTTTATTTTTCTGTAGCAGGACTTCTATCGACATTCTGACGATAGGATGTTCGTCCATAATGATAACGGATGCCGGTTTCATTTTTTATGCCTCAGATTGTTAAAAGCGTTATGCTGAGTTTGGTTCAAACTCTCGAAATGCCGGAAGGATAAATTTGCAGATCCTTATAGGGTGGTATTTCCCTGGAAAGAGCGAAAGCATCCTTGTTAACGTAGTGGTAATGTCATTGCCTCAGCGCGGTCATCTCATTTGGCTGGTGGCGGCAAAAAGGTTTTTCTTATTCATAATTGGTACGCGTCTTATTATACCGTGTAAGTTTTCTCCGAAAAGCCTGCAGATTAATTCATGATTATTGATTTGTATTATCTTCTGGATCTGAATGGCTATTTTTTTAAATTTAGCGGAAATGTCCTGTTATTCCATTTACCGCATCTTTTCATCTTTATGTAATAACAAAAAATAACAGATACCACTATATGTTGCAATATTGTTAATGAAATGGCGGGGCAGTAAAACGTCTCACCTGCTGCTGAAATGGCGTGAATTTGCACAGATAGCGCGTCTCATCCTCATCCTGATACCTCTCCCCGATATCAGAAAAATACTATGCCGGAAGAGCAAAATCTTCTGCGGCCTTCGCTTTAAGCGCCAGGGGCGTGCAACCAAATTGCTTGTTTTTACATCATTATCATCCTGTTAACGGAACCATCAATCCCTTAACGCATGGATGAAAGTGCTGCGCTTTACTTATTCTTTAATATTTCACGTGGTTCAGAGTCAGAAATTAGGAATAGTTGTAATTTCGAGATTTATGTTAACGGTTAACATAAAATTAACATTTTCAGTAAGTAACTTCCTAAAGATCTTTAGGAAATAAGGGGTTAGGTTAAGAGTAAAACGGGCAGTCGGAGAGATTATTGAGAAGATGCAGCAGTTCCTGGCGATGGCTAAGCCCGAGCTTCACCAGAATGCAGCTCAGGCGATAGATAATGCGGCTGTAGGGGCGATTCTGCAGCAGGGCGATCTGACGTAGTGACTTCCCCCGCGACAGCTCCTGTAAAATGGGCCACTCGCCGCGAGAGAACCACTCTTTACTGGAGCCCTGTGGAGGGCTAATGTCCATCAGGCTGTGCTGGAGTGCCGCCGCCGTTGACTGGCGTTCAAGGACATGAAACGGCCCCGCCGCTTTACAGAACAGACGGGTGTCGTAATTATCCGCCCTGACCAACAGATACGGCGTGAGAAAGGGCGGATACAGGCTGTGTCTTCTCAACTGATCCAGCTTTTCCATAAGCGCCGTGGTGCGGCTTTCAATATCTACCACCAGACGGGCTGCAGGCCACTGATTCAACGCCTGAAAAGCTTCGTCCAGCGTCGGGTAGTCGCTACAACTGCTCAGGGGAAACTGGCCGTTCAGAAAACCGGTGCGCAGGAAATGATCTTCCGTGACCAGAATAATAAAGGGCGCGTCGGTTTTGCGATGTTGGTGGATGGACTGGCTCAAAAATTCGAGCCGGTCGAAAAAGGGGGGAGCAAAAGGCGAGTGCGTAAATCCCAGTGCATCACTTCCTGTACGCCGCCGCCGGTAACGGCGCACTGTCATTCGCATGGCTTCCCTCCTGGAAATGGCTTTTTATTCCTCCGGCCATGTCCAGGACGGCCAGTAGTACCCCTGGCCGAGTCCTGCTCCTGCCTGTCGTGCCCGGTTATGATCCTTTTCAGTCTCAATACCTTCAATAAGCACGTTGTCGGCAAGCTGAAAGCAACGTGTTACCAGTTGCCCGAGCGCAGGGGTGGCGCGTAAACGCCAGAATGCTTCCTTGTCGATTTTTATGCCGGTTAACGGCAGCCGGCAGGACAAAAACGGTTGGACGATCGCTTCATCAATATCATCCAGCCAGATACCGTGGCCTTGTCTTCTGAGCTGCAGCAGGCGCTGGTGAACGTCCTGCCGTTTTGTGTCAGACAGCGCCAGAAAGCGTGCCGGGTCGACAATTTCTATATTCAGCGGTGCGGCAGGCAGCCGGAGAAGCCGCTGAAAGGCGTCCGGCTGCGTTAATACGGTTATCGGCAGATTGACGTAAAGATTATGACAGTGCGGGGTATTTTTTAGCGCGACAAGTTGCGCTTCAAGCAGCGTAAGTGACCACTCCGCAGACCGATCGTTGAAAAATGCTTCGCTTTGCTCTCTTGCTGACAGAACGCTCAACACTTCCACCCCAACCTGGCGCTGCGAGGAGAGGGCGATGATAGGCTCAAGTTTGATGCCCGCGATACCGTGAGAGAGGTGCTGTAAGCTGGGGGACGTATCGATCAGGTTTTGCGCTGTCACTCCATTGTCCTGTTGTCTGTCAGCCTCCAGGCGGCCGGGATACCTCACACTAGTGTGACGAGCTGACGCTCAGGAAAACAGCAGGCGTTACTTAAATGCAGCTAAGCCTTTTCGCAGCGCTAAATTCTACGAAAGAAAAGCCGGGAATGTTGAAAAAACAGCCATATTTACAATCAGCTAACCCTAATCGGGGGTGAAAACGGAAAAGGCATTGACTCACCTGCCATTGACCGTATAATTCTTCGCGTTTCACCACCGCGAAGTTCACTCTTCTCAGTGCGCCCTTAGCTCAGTTGGATAGAGCAACGGCCTTCTAAGCCGTAGGTCGTAGGTTCGAATCCTACAGGGCGTGCCATTTAGTCTCAGCGCTTAATCCAGCCCACTCTTCCCCAGACCGACCAACCGCTACCGATCCTTCACTCTGTGCCTGCTTTTAACCGTCTGATTTGCGTGGTTAATTCCAGATGTGTATCATTCTGAACCCGGCTCTGTAGCCTGTCGGTCAGAACGTTTGTTCCGCCATCGACCGGTCATTGGCGTAGTTCCAGTCAGGGCCACCATACCGCCACTAGCTCATCGGGAAGAGCGACAACCAGGATGTTGTAGTACGGGGTTCGAGGCTCCGGTGGCGGACCAACGCCGACTTAGCTCAGTAGGTAGAGCAACTGACGTGTAATCCGTAGGTCATCCGTTCGATTCCGGTAGTCGGCACCCTATTTATGGCTTCCCCGTGGGATGCCTCTGGCACGACATTCATTTCACTGTTGTACATGCCAATCATGAAGGACATTTATGTGGTATCTACTCGCAACTTCGCTTGCCGCACTTTCCCTGAATAAAAGCCTGGCTTACCTGATGCTGGGGTTAACGGCATTTCTCGGCTGGAAACAGAGCATTCTTGACGCCCCGGCGCTGCTGGTGATTGCATTAATCGTTATTGGCTGGTCTGTTGTTGAATGGCTACGTAATAAAAATAATAAATATACTTATCTGGTCGAAGGCCTGTGCGTGGTCATCGCCGTTGCCCTGGTTTTGCATGCGATCCCTGGCTTCCATAACCCGAAGGTACTGGACGCTGTCGTTGTTGGTCCGCAAAGCATGCCGTTCAGTATGTACTTTAATATGGACAAGGCAGTGGTGCCGTTCTTTTTAATTACGTGCATGCCAACGTTATTCGTAGCAAAACCCCTTTATAAAGCTGGCAAGGTCGGCTGGGGAATATTGGTATTGGCGATACCCGCGCTGTTACTTCTGGCTGTTGCGTTGGGCGGGCTGAGAATTGAGCCGCATGCGCCAGAATGGTTCGCTCAATTTGCCCTTGCGAATATTTTCTTCGTCTCTTTAGCCGAGGAAGCCTTGTTCAGAGGCTATCTGCAGCAGCGCTTGTCCCGGGTTGTGCATCCTGTTGTAGCGCTATTGATTGCCTCACTCATTTTTGGGCTAATGCATTATAGCGGCGGTTTACTGCTGATTATTTTTGCCAGCCTCTCCGGTATTATTTACGGCCTGGCGTGGATGTGGAGCGGCAGGCTCTGGGTTGCAACGTTCTTCCATTTTGGGCTGAACTGCGTGCATTTATTGTTCTTCACCTATCCGATGTACGCCCCTCACGCGTCTGTATGATGCTTTTTAAAATAGTGGCCTTATAAATTTGGCTGCCTCCGGATAAGCATAAAAAGCCCCGAAGCATCGGGGCTTTTTTTATATATGCCGCGGGCATGAATAACACATTTATCTTCGCGTCAGAATAAATAGAAGGCTAATGAATTTCATTGTTGGCAGACTTAAGGTTTTCTTAATCTAAAAATTATCTCGCATTAAAATTTGGGTTTTTATCATTCTAAAATCTGCTAAAAACGAATTTTACACTTTTACGTCTAAACTCGATTGATAGTAATTATCATTAGCGTTGTTGTATGCTTTAATCCTGTCCCACACAGCCCTTTGTTGTTTATCACGTTGGTCTATTAAGGATATGTTCATGAATTCTCGCCTGCTGTCATGCTTCTCGCTTGCCCTGTTGTCTTCATCACTTTTCCTTTCAACTCAATCGATTGCTGCTGATAACAACGAAGGTATCGTTGTTTATAACGCGCAGCATGAAAATCTGGTGAAGTCGTGGGTAGACGGTTTTACCAAAGAAACGGGTATTAAGGTCACGCTGCGTAATGGCGATGACAGCGAGCTGGGCAACCAGCTGGTGCAGGAAGGCAGCGCATCGCCTGCGGATGTATTTTTAACTGAAAACTCGCCGTCAATGGTGCTGGTTGATAACGCTAAACTGTTTGCGCCATTAGATGCAGAGACATTAAAGCAGGTACCGGCGGAGTATCGTCCGGCACACGGCCGCTGGATCGGGATCGCCGCTCGCAGCACGGTATTTGTCTATAACCCGGAAAAACTGAGCGAGCAGCAGCTGCCAAAATCGCTGATGGATCTGGCTAAACCCGAGTGGAAAGGCCGCTGGGCTGCCTCTCCGTCAGGAGCCGATTTCCAGGCGATCGTCAGCGCAATGCTGGCCCTGAAAGGCGAGCAGGCCACCCTTGAGTGGCTCAAAGCGATGAAAGCCAATTTCGTTGCCTATAAAGGCAACAGCACGGTGATGAAAGCCGTTAACGCCGGTCAGATTGATGGCGGGGTGATTTATCACTACTACCGTTTTGTCGATCAGTCCAAAACGGGTGAAAACAGCAAAAACACTAAGCTCTACTACTTCAAACACCAGGATCCGGGCGCCTTTGTTAGCCTCTCCGGCGGCGGCGTGCTGGCGTCCAGCAAACACAAAGCGCAGGCACAGGCCTTCATTAAATACATCACCGGCAAAGAAGGGCAGGAGAGCCTGCGCACCAATAACGCCTTTGAATATGCGGTGGGCGTGAATGCGGCCTCTAACCCGAAACTGGTGCCGCTGAACGAGCTGGATGCACCGAAAGTGGAACCTTCCACGCTTAACAGTAAAAAAGTCATCGAGCTGATGACGCAAGCTGGCCTGCTGTGATCCTGAGAGTAAAGTGAACGTCCTATGTCTGGTCTGAGTCTCGACATCGGCAAAAACAGAGTGCGGGAGCCTGCCCGCAGGCGTCCTGCGCTGCCGATGGTTGCGTTAGCTGTCCTGTTTTCATTAATGGCGCTTCTGCCTTTGGGCTTTATCATTGCCATAGGCATTGAGACGGGCTGGGAAACCATTAAGGCGTTGGTGTTTCGCCCGCGTGTTGCTGAACTGCTCAGCAACACGCTGTGGCTGACGGCCTTAGCGGTGCCACTCTGTATCGTCACCGGCGTGGCGATAGCCTGGCTGACGGAACGTACTCAGCTCGCCGGGCGGGGGATCTGGTCTGCGCTGGCGGTGGCCCCGTTGGCCATCCCCGCGTTCGTGCAAAGCTACGCCTGGGTGAGTGTGGTGCCTTCCATGCATGGGCTTTCTGCGGGCGTGTTTCTCTCCGTGTTAGCCTACTACCCGTTTATCTATATGCCCGTGGCGGCGGTGCTGCGTCGTCTGGATCCAACGCTTGAAGATGTTGCCGCTTCGCTCGGCACGCCGCCGTGGCGGGTCTTTTTTCGCGTGGTGTTACCGCAGCTTAAGCTCGCGATTTGCGGCGGCGCGCTGCTGGTGGCCCTGCATCTGCTGGCGGAATATGGCCTGTACGTGATGATCCGCTTTGATACCTTCACCACCGCCATTTACGACCAGTTCCAGTCGACATTCAGTGGCCCGGCGGCAAACATGCTGGCGGGGGTGCTGGCGCTATGCTGTCTGGCCATCTTGCTGCTGGAAGGGGTCACCCGCGGGAAAGCCCGTTATGCGCGCATCGGCGCTGGGGCGGCACGTGAACAGACGCGCTGGCCGCTAAAGCCTGTTGCTGCGGCGTTGGGCCAGCTGTTTTTCCTCGTGCTGATTGTGCTGGCGCTGGGCGTACCGCTCACTGTGCTGTGTCGCTGGATATGGCTTGGCGGCGTACAGAACTGGATGAGCGCCGATCTCTGGCACTCGCTGCGCCAGACGCTGATGCTCGGCGTGGGCGGCGCGCTGCTGACCACCGCCTGTGTCATTCCCATCGCCTGGCTCGGTATCCGTTATCCGCACCGCATCTTCCGGATGCTGGAAGGGTGCATTTACATCACCAGTTCTCTGCCGGGGATCGTCACCGCCCTCGCGCTGGTCACGGTCACCATTCACTATGCACGTCCGATTTATCAGACCGAAATTACGCTGTTCCTGGCTTACCTGCTGATGTTTATGCCCCGTGCGCTCATTAACCTGCGGGCCGGGATTGCCCAGGCGCCGGTGGAGCTCGAAAACGTGGCGCGCAGTCTGGGCAGCACGCCCGCGAAGGCATTGTGGAGCGTCACCATGCGATTGGCCGCGCCCGGTGCGGCGGCAGGGGCGGCGCTGGTCTTCCTTGGCGTCAGTAACGAACTGACGGCGACGCTGCTGCTCTCCCCGCTGGGAACGCGCACGCTGTCCACCGGTTTCTGGGCGCTGACCAGCGAGATCGATTATGTTGCCGCTGCGCCTTACGCCATGCTGATGATTTTGATTTCACTTCCGCTGACCGCCATTCTTTATATGCAGTCCAAAAAAATTGCAGGGCTATGAGATGCTTGAATTAACGTCCATTTCTAAATCGTTTTCCGATGCGCAGGTGCTCGACAGCTTAAACCTGAGCGTCGCGCCGGGAAGCCGGACGGCGATTGTCGGGCCGTCAGGGTCGGGTAAAACCACGCTGCTGCGTATCCTTGCCGGGTTCGAAACGCCGGATAGCGGACGGATCGTGATGCAGGGCCGAACCCTGTTCGATCAGAACAACTTTATTCCCGCGCATCTGCGTAAAATTGGCTTTGTTCCTCAGGAGGGGGCGCTCTTCCCGCATCTTAATGTGGCAGACAACATTGCCTGGGGATTAGACGGTACCCGCCACGAGAAGCGCCAGCGCGTGGAAGCACTGATGGAGATGGTCTCGCTTGACAGACAACTCGCCACGCACTGGCCGCATGAGATTTCCGGCGGCCAGCAGCAGCGCGTGGCGCTTGCCCGCGCGCTGGCGCAGCGTCCTTCCCTGATGCTGCTGGATGAACCCTTCTCGGCGCTGGATACCGGCCTGCGCGCCATGACGCGTAAGGCCACGGCTGACCTGCTGGCGGAAGCGGGCGTGGCCTCGATCCTGGTTACTCACGATCAAAACGAAGCGTTGTCCTTTGCCACGCAGGTGGCGGTCATGCGATCCGGACGTTTCACTCAGGTCGGCACGCCTTATCAGGTCTATAGCCAGCCCGTGGATGAAGAGACGGCGCTGTTCCTGGGGGATGCGGTGATCCTGCCTGCTCAGCTCGCCAGCGGCTATGCGCTCTGCGCGCTGGGCGAGGTGCCCACGGATAACGCCCAGGCGACGGGGCAGGGCAGAGTGATGTTGCGCCCTGAGCAACTGCACGTGACGGCATGCGCGGCGCACGAAAGCCCGGTGTCGATTGTTGATGTGGATTTCACCGGCCAGCTCTCCACGCTGACGCTGGCGTTAGCCGGACAAACGGAGCCGATTACCCTGAAAACCGTCAGTCAGCCTGGATGGCACCCGGGGGCGGCGGTGCGTATTGATATTGCTGGTACGGCGCGCGTTTTTGAATATTCTTAATGTTCGTTAGTAATTTAATCCAACGGGTTGTTATAAAAGAATTTTCCTTAACGTGTGGCATTTCCTGAGATTCTCTACCATGCTCATAAAACCTCACCATCATGTGTGAGGTTTTTCGTAGTTGCTGATTAATCTCAAGGAAAAAAGGTTATGAAAAAGACGACTGCTATTTTGCTGGGAACGGCGTTTCTGTTTACCACCAATACCTTTGCGGCTGAACTGCTGACGAAAAATGAATTCGAGAAAGTCGAATCGCAGTATGAAAAAATCGGTACGGTAAGCACTTCAAATGAAGTCTCTATTGATGATGCAAAGAAAGAATTGATTGAAAAAGCAGATAAAGAAGGTGCCGACGTACTGGTGCTCACGTCAGGTAATACCAACAACAAAATTCACGGCACGGCCGATATTTACAAGAAAAAATAATGTCCTGCAGCCATCCCGGATCCGGGGTGGCTGTGCGTCACGCTTTCCCTCTGTAACACCTCTCTCTTCCCCGGCTTCATTTAACCCCCTGTCCTCAGGCCGAAACGCGCGGTTACACTTGCTAACGCAGATATAATGCGTATAGTTCTCATTTGCATTACACATAAACTTTTCTAAGGCCCGACAACGGGCTATTTTTGCGCGCACATTTAATGAGTCCATTATGAACAACACCAGAATGCATAAAACACTGCTGGCGCTCGCCATTGGCGCAGTGACCCACGCTGCCCTTGCGGCAGAGGCAAAGCCAGAAGACACCATGGTCGTCCAGTCTGCCACCGGGCCTGATTTCACTCCCGGCGGCGACCAACTGGTACCCGCCTTCCTGGATGGACAGGTGGCAAACGGCGGCCGTCTGGGGATGCTCGGCCAGCAGAATGCCATGGACGTGCCGTTTAATATCATCAGCTACACCTCGAAGCTGGTGGAAGATCAGCAGGCGAAAACCATTGCTGATGTGGTTGCCAACGATGCGGGCGTGCAGTTTGTTCAGGGTTACGGTAACAGCGCCGAAACCTTCCGTATTCGTGGCCTGAAGTTTGACGGCGATGACATGACCTTTGGCGGCCTGTCCGGCGTGCTGCCGCGTCAGGTTGTGGATGCCCAGATGGTCGATCGCATTGAAATTTTCAAAGGGGCAAACTCGCTGATGAACGGCGCGGCAAGCTCCGGCGTGGGCGGGATGATTAACCTTGAGCCAAAACATGCGGGCGACGTCCCGCAGGCGAAAGTGGGCGTGGACTACACCTCCGACTCACAGATTGGCACCACGCTCGATGCTGGCCGACGCTTTGGCGACAACGACCAGTTCGGCGCGCGCGTGAACCTGGTTCACCGGGAAGGGGAAACCGGCGTGCCGAACGACCGCCGCCGCACCACGCTGCTCTCCACCGGTCTGGATTACAAAGGCGACAATTTCCGTACCTCGCTGGATCTGGGCTATCAGAAGAAAACCTTCCACGGCAGCCCGACCAGCGTCAACATTTCCGCCGTGGACTTTGTGCCAGAGCCGCCGAAAAACGATCGTAACTTCTCGCAGAAATGGGCCTACAGTGACATTGAAAACGAGTTCGGGATGTGGCGCAGCGAGTACGACATCACTGACAACTGGACGGCCTATACCGGTCTCGGCGCGCAGCACGCGCACGAAGAGGGGATCTACAGCGCGCCGAAGCTGGTGGACAAGAGCGGTAAGGCCACGGTCAGCCGTCTTGATACCAACCGTATCAGCGATTCCGTCAGCGGTATGGCGGGGATACGCGGTCACTTCACTACCGGCTTTGTCTCGCACAAGGTCAACGTGGGGTATTCCGCGATGACCAAAAACGAAAAAATCGCCTGGAAAATGTCGGCGACGGCGGATAACCCAACCACCAACATTTACCACAACACCGGCGTCGCGATGCCGGACAGCTCCAATTTCAACGGCTCTGGCGGCAAATACAGCGATCCGCTGACCAGCGGGCGCACCCGCACTCAGGGCTGGCTGCTGAGCGATACCCTGGGCGTGCTGGATGACAAGCTGCTGTTTACCGCTGGTGCACGTCATCAGAAAGTGGTCATCCGCGGGTACAACAAAATTACCGGTGCGGAAAACGACGCGGACGGTTTTGACGGCAGCCGCTGGATGCCAACCTACGGTGTGGTTTATAAACCGTGGGAGGAAATTTCGCTCTACGCTAACCACACCGAAGCGCTGCAACCGGGTAAAACCGCGCCCAACACGGCCACCAACTACGGCCAGAGCACCGGTATCGTTCACTCTAAGCAGAATGAAGTGGGCGTGAAGGCGGACTTTGGCCGCGTGGGCGGCTCCCTGGCGCTGTTTGAGATCAAAATGCCGTCGGCGATCCTCGACGACAGCGGTCACTACGGCCTGGACGCTGAGCAGCGTAACCGTGGCGTAGAGCTGAACGTCTTCGGCGAGCCAATGCTCGGGATGCGTCTGAACGCCAGCGCCACCTGGCTGCAGGCCGAGCTGACCAAAACCAAAAACGGCGTGAATCAGGGCAACGATGCCATTGGTGTCCCGAACTTCTACGCCGTGCTGGGCGCAGAGTACGACATCAAACCGATTGAGGGCCTGACGGCTACCGCCCGCGTCAACCACTCCGGCACGCAGTACGCCGACCTCGCGAACAGCAAAAAGCTCGACAGCTATACCACGCTGGATCTGGGCATGCGCTATCGCTTCGCGGTGAACCACAATGAAAACCAGATGACGGTGCGCGCGGGCATCGACAACGTGACTAACGAAAACTACTGGTCCAGCGTTGACGATTCCGGCACCTACATCACGCAGGGCGAACCGCGTACCTTTAAGGTCTCGGTTGGCTACGAGTTCTAAGCGTTCCACCTCGTTATCCGGGGCAGGGATGCCCCCATCCTTCCGTACCTTGTTATAAAATTGTAATAAAAGCTTCTTACACTGGCCTCCAGACCTTTACCTCTTGGCCAATGACAGGAAGCCGCTATGGGCAGACCCCTCAAATCCGTATTTAAAAAAGAACATCGCGACGATATCACTAACCGCAGCGCTAACCCGGTATTCTCCGAGGTTGCGGAGGTATTCCTCTCCCGCCGCCGTTTTTTACAGATGGGCGCCGTGGCGGGTGCTGCCGCTTCATTCCCTTTTCTGATCAAACCTGAAAGCGCCATTGCCGCAGTATCAAAGCCTTCTGCACTGGCAAAAGCGGTTTCCCTGGGCTTTACCAGCATCGACGTATCCACGGAAGATACGGTCAGGGTGCCGGAAGGCTATATCGCCCGTCCGTTTTATCGCTGGGGTGACCCGACGGGGATCAAGAACAACATGCCGGCGTTTAAACAGGATGCCAGCAACACCACCGACGAACAGGCCGTGCAGGCGGGCATGCACCACGACGGGATGGCGTGGTTTAGCCTGCCGCAAGGGAAACAAAACCCGGAACATGGCCTGCTGGCGCTGAATCATGAGTACATCGATAACGGGATGCTGTTTACCGATGGCACGGCCAACTGGAATCTCGACAAGGCCCGCAAGGGGCAGAACGCGATGGGCGTGTCGGTGGTGGAAGTGAAAAAATCGGGCAGCGACTGGCAGGTGGTTCGCCCGTCTTCGTATGCCCGCCGCATTACCGTCAATACGCCGATGCAGCTTACCGGCCCGGCACGGCATCAGGACTTAATGAAAACCGCCGCTGACCCGCAGGGGGAACGCGTGCTGGGCACCATGCAAAACTGCGCCAACGGCCATACGCCGTGGGGCACCTATCTCACCTGCGAGGAGAACTGGTCGGATATTTTTGTCAAAAAAGCCGATCTTAATCCGCTGGAAAAACGCTACGGCATCAGCGACAGCGATGAATCCTACCGCTGGAACGAGGTGGATGACCGCTTCAGCGTCGATAAAACCCCTAACGAACCCAACCGTTTCGGCTGGGTGGTGGAGATTGATCCCTACGATCCCAGCTCCACGCCGCGCAAGCACACCGCTCTGGGCCGCTTCAAGCATGAAGGCGCCGCCGTCACGCTCGCCGCCGATAACCGCGTGGTGGTCTATATGGGGGACGACCAGAAGTTTGAGTACATCTATAAATTCGTCTCGGACAAAAAATACGATCCTGCCAACCGTGAAGCCAATATGCAGCTGCTGACGTCCGGCACGCTGTACGTTGCCCGGTTCAACGAGGAGGGGAGCGGCGACTGGCTGCCGCTGATCTTCGGGCAGAATGGCCTGGATAAAAGCAACGGTTTCGAAAGCCAGGGCGATCTGCTGATCAAAACCCGTCTGGCGGCCGACGTGGTGGGGGCGACGAAAATGGATCGTCCAGAGTGGATTGCGGTCGATCCGCACGCCAGCGGCAGCGTCTACTGTACGCTCACCAACAACAGCGATCGCGGTAAAGAGGGCAAGGCGCCGGTCGATGCCGCCAACCCGCGTGCCAACAACGTGTTTGGTCATATTATGCACTGGCACGAAGAGGGAGCCGATCCGGCCGCCGCTCGCTTTAAGTGGGATATTCTGGTGATGGCCGGGCGTACCGACAGCGACGATCCGAAGGCCAAAGGCTCCATGCAGGGGGCAGCATTCGGCAGCCCGGATGGCCTGTCGTTCGATCACCAGGGCGTGCTGTGGATCCAGACCGATGTCTCTTCCAGCACCATTAATAAGAAAGCGTACGAAGGGATGGGCAATAACCAGATGGTGGCTACCATTCCGGGCACCAATGAGTATCGCCGTTTCCTGACCGGCCCACGCGGGTGTGAAATCACCGGGATTGCGTTTACGCCGGACAACCGCACGCTGTTTATTAACATTCAGCATCCGGGAGAGGGCGGGGATGATATTACCGACCCGGCCAATCCGCGTGCTGTTTCCAACTGGCCAGACGCGAACCCGAACGGGCGTCCGCGTTCGTCGACGGTGGTGATCACCAAAGCGGACGGTGGGATCATCGGTTCGTGACGTTTATCCGCCGGGTGCACGCAGTGGCCCGGCGTTAAACTTGCTACCACCAGCATGAAGTGTTAAAACGTGCCCCTTCTAAAAAAGAGACAGGGGTAGGACGTGAAAGACGCGTCATCCGCTTCAGGCAACGGTAGCGCTGAAGCTTCGTCGGAACAGAACCCGACGCTGCAACGTGGTTTGCAAAATCGACATATTCAGTTAATTGCCCTTGGCGGCGCGATCGGTACCGGGCTGTTCCTGGGTATCGGCCCCGCCATTCAGATGGCTGGCCCGGCGGTCCTGCTGGGGTACGGTATCGCCGGGGTTATCGCCTTCCTGATCATGCGCCAGCTCGGCGAGATGGTCGTCGAAGAGCCGGTGTCAGGCTCGTTCGCTCACTTTGCCTATAAATACTGGGGCCCGTTCGCAGGCTTCCTCTCCGGCTGGAACTACTGGGTGATGTTTGTGCTGGTGGGAATGGCCGAACTGACCGCCGCAGGCATATATATGCAGTACTGGCTGCCCGAGGTGCCAACGTGGGTCTGGGCTGCGGCCTTCTTTATTATCATCAACGCCGTTAACTTCGTGAACGTGCGCCTGTATGGTGAAACCGAGTTCTGGTTCGCGCTGATCAAGGTGCTGGCGATTATCGGCATGATCGGCTTTGGCCTGTGGCTGCTGTTCTCAGGCCACGGCGGCAAGCGGGCCACTCTCGACAACCTCTGGCAGCACGGCGGCTTCCTGGCGACGGGCTGGAAGGGGCTGATCCTGTCGCTGGCAGTGATTATGTTCTCGTTCGGCGGGCTGGAGCTGATTGGGATCACCGCGGCCGAAGCGCGCGATCCGCATAAAAGCATTCCAAAAGCGGTTAACCAGGTGGTGTACCGTATTCTGCTGTTCTACATCGGCTCGCTGGTGGTACTGCTGGCGCTCTACCCGTGGGTGGAAGTGAAGTCCGACAGCAGTCCGTTTGTGATGATTTTCCACGATCTGAACAGCAACGTGGTGGCGTCGGCGCTGAACTTCGTCATTCTGGTGGCGTCGCTGTCGGTCTATAACAGCGGGGTGTACTCCAACAGCCGCATGCTGTTTGGCCTTTCGGTGCAGGGGAACGCCCCGAAATTCCTCACCCGCGTCAGCCGCCGCGGCGTACCGGTCAACTCTCTGCTGCTTTCCGGCGCTATCACCTCGCTGGTGGTGCTGATCAACTACCTGCTGCCGAAATCCGCCTTTGGTCTGTTGATGGCGCTGGTTGTCGCCACGCTGCTACTGAACTGGATCATGATCTGCCTGGCGCACCTGCGTTTTCGCGCCGCGATGCGCCGCAAGGGGCGTGAGACGCAGTTTAAGGCGCTGCTCTATCCGGCGGGGAACTATATCTGTATCGCGTTCCTGGCGATGATCCTGGTGCTGATGTGCACCATCGACGACATGCGTCTGTCCGCGATGCTGCTGCCGGTGTGGGTGGTGTTCCTGTTTATCGCGTTTAAGCTCTCACGCAAAAAGTAGCCCGTTTTTCTCCCTCTCCCTGTGGGAGAGGGCCGGGGTGAGGGCAACAGACCGCATCAAACCAGACCGCACCTGCCTTCACGCCCGGTGGCGCTGCGCTTACCGGGCCTACATGTTGCACTATTAAATCTCAAACGCTATCCGTTTCCCGTTTGGTAACGTTACATCGATGCTTAGCTCCCCTCCAAGCGCACTCACATAGCGTTTGAGCGTTGAAAGTCGGGGGTCGTTTCCCGGCTGTTCGATTTTCGCCACCGTGGGTTGTTTTACCCCCATTGCCACAGCCAGTTCTGTCTGCGAAATATTGAGCTCATCCCGCAGTTGGTTCAGCGCAACAATTCTGCGCATTACTTCAACTTTCGCCGCAATGCGCTCCTGACTTTCCGCGCTCTGTTGTGCCATAAGTTCTTTTAGCGTTGCCATATGGCCTCCTTATTCGCCAGATGTCTGTGATACTCAACGTCAGCCAGCGCTATCATCTCTTTATAAAACCGTTTTTGGTTGCAACCGGTTTTGTCCCCGGCACAGAGCACAATTGCTTTGCGGTCAGGATCAAAAGCAAAAAAGGCCCTGATGGGATTTCCTCTGTGCTGAATTCGTAACTCTTTCATGTTCCCAAAGGCTGAAGCCTTCACGGTGTCTACAAACGGCCGCCCAAGTTGCGGACCAAACTCAGAAAGAATATGCATTGCTGCCAGCACATCTTCTTTTAACGCTGTTGTTTGTTCAAAGAACCATTCATCAAATCTGTCTGTTGTCTCGACGTTCCACATCGTTTCTCCTGTAGCTTCCTCGCCTTATTATCTTATAGCCTATTGGCTATAATTCCAATCAGAACACATCTGTTTATCAGGCAAGCCTCTTTATCGTGACCCCCCTCCCAAATCTTCTACGATCCACAGGATCTTTATTTTGTAATCGATTACTTTTTGTTTGAGCTGTTTTGTAATCGATTACTTTTGAGGGTGAGGCTTATCATGGTGTCAACAACTGAAAGTAGTGGAAAGGCGATAGCACCGCACCGGCTGCTGGTGCCGCGTCTGTCGCTGATGATGTTTCTGCAGTTTTTTATCTGGGGAAGCTGGTCGGTCACGCTGGGTCTGGTGATGACCCAGCACAACATGTCGTTGCTGATTGGCGATGCGTTCTCCGCCGGGCCTATCGCCTCTATTTTGTCGCCGTTTGTGCTCGGCATGCTGGTGGATCGCTTCTTCGCTTCGCAAAAGGTGATGGCGGTGATGCATCTGGCCGGGGCAGCAATCCTCTGGTTCGTGCCGGGCGCGCTGATTGCTGAAAACGGTGCGCTGCTGATCGGTCTGCTGTTTGGTTATACGCTCTGCTATATGCCGACGCTGGCGCTGACCAACAATATCGCCTTCCACAGCCTGGCGAACGTGGATAAAACCTTCCCGGTGGTGCGCGTGTTTGGCACTATCGGCTGGATTGTGGCGGGCATTTTCATCGGCGTCACCGGCGTGGCGGCAAGCGTCACCATCTTCCAGGTGGCGGCAGTCAGCTCCGTGCTGCTGGCTCTCTACAGCCTGACGCTACCGCACACGCCTGCTCCCGCGAAAGGGCTGCCGGTGCAGGTTCGCGATCTCTTCTGCGCGGATGCCTTTGCGCTGCTTAAAACCCGCCACTTTTTCGTCTTTTCCGTCTGCGCGATGCTGATCTCCGTCCCGCTGGGGACCTACTACGCCTACACTGCCTCGTATCTGGCGGATGCGGGTATTGCGGATGTCAGTACCGCCATGTCGTTCGGGCAGATGTCTGAGATCGTCTTCATGCTGGTCATTCCGCTGCTGTTCCGCCGCCTGGGCGTGAAAATCATGTTGCTGATCGGCATGCTGGCGTGGTTTGTGCGCTACGCCATGTTTGCGCTGGGCGTGAGTGAAGAGGGGCGCATCCTGCTCTATCTCGGCATTCTGTTGCACGGCGTCTGCTACGATTTCTTCTTTGTCGTCGGCTTTATCTATACCGACCGGGTCGCAGGCGAAAAGGTCAAAGGTCAGGCGCAGAGCATGATCGTGATGTTCACCTACGGCATCGGCATGCTGCTTGGCTCGCAGATATCCGGCGCGCTCTATAACCGCCTGGTGGCCGGGCAGGCCGTTCCGCAGGCGTGGGTCACGTTCTGGTGGATCCCGGCGGTGGCTGCCGCGGCGATCGCGCTGATTTTCCTTCTCACGTTTAAGTATGACGATGACAAGGCGTAATGTTCTGGAGGTGGTATGAGAACGATTAAGGGACCGGGTATTTTTCTGTCGCAATTTATTGGTGTGAATGCACCGTTCAACAGGCTCGACGGGCTAGCGGGCTGGGCGGCAGCGATGGGCTATAAGGCGGTGCAGATCCCCTGTAACCATCCGGCTATTTTTGATGTGCAGAAAGCGGCGGAAAGCCAGACCTATTGTGATGACCTCACCGGCACGCTGGCGGAGCACGGGCTGGTGATCAGCGAGCTGTCGACCCATCTGGAAGGCCAGCTTGTGGCGGTAAACCCGGTGTACAGTGACGCGTTTGACCACTTCGCCTCTGCAGCCGTACGCGGCAATGACGCCGCCCGGCAGGCGTGGGCCACAGAAAAACTGAAACAGGCCGCTGTGGCCTCGGCGAGATTAGGCCTGAAGGCGCACGCCACCTTCTCCGGCTCGCTGGCATGGCCGTTTTTCTACCCGTGGCCGCCGCACAATGAGCAGCGTTTTCAGGCGGCGTTCCAGGAACTGGCAACCCGCTGGCGCCCGATTCTGGACGCCTTTGACGAGCAGGGCGTGAACGTCTGCTTTGAGCTGCATCCGGGGGAAGATCTGCACGATGGAGTGACCTTTGAACGTTTTCTGGCGCTTGTTGATAACCACCCGCGCTGCAACATTCTCTACGACCCAAGCCATATGCTGCTCCAGCAAATGGACTACCTGACCTTTATCGACATCTACCATGCGCGTATTAAAGCGTTTCACGTGAAGGATGCCGAGTTTCGCCCCAACGGGCGCAGCGGCGTCTACGGCGGCTACCAGCCGTGGCTCAACCGGGCCGGGCGGTTCCGCTCACTGGGGGACGGGCAGATCGACTTCAAAGGCATCTTCAGCAAGCTGACCCAGTACGACTACGACGGCTGGGCGGTGCTGGAGTGGGAGTGCTGCCTGAAGGATGGCGATACCGGCGCGAGGGAAGGCAGCGAGTTTATCCGCCGTCACATCATTCCGGTCTCCGGGCGTGCGTTTGATGATTTTGCCGCAGGGGGTAACGATGATTAACGTCGGCATTATCGGCAGCGGGTTTATCGGCCCGGCGCATATCGAGGCGCTTCGGCGTCTCGGGTTTGTGCAGGTGGTGGCGCTTTGCGACGGTACGTTTGCCGAGGCGCAGGCAAAAGCGCGTCAGCTTAACGTGCCGCACGCCTTCGACAGCGTGGAAGCGTTGCTTGCACATCCGGATTTACACGTGGTGCACAACTGCACGCCAAACCATCTGCACGCGGAGATTAACCGCCAGATCCTGCGCGCGGGAAAACACGTCTTTTCCGAGAAGCCGCTGTGCATGACCCCGGACGAAGCGCGTGAGCTGGTAGCGCTGGCGGAGCAGGCAGGGGTGATCCACGGCGTCAGCTTTGTCTATCGCCAGTTTGCCATGGTGCGCCAGGCCGCAAGCATGATGAGGGCGGGTAGCATCGGGCGGATCTTCGCCGCGCACGGCAGCTATCTGCAGGACTGGATGCTGCTGGAAACGGACTACAACTGGCGGGTGGATGCGGCCCTGGGCGGTGCGTCGCGCGCGGTGGCGGATATCGGTTCGCACTGGTGTGACACGGTGCAGTTTGTTACCGGGCGGCGCATCACCGAGGTGATGGCCGATTTATCCATCGTCTGGCCGACGCGCAAGGCAAACGTGGCAGGCAATCACACCTTCACACATGACGAAAACGCGCAGTATGAAGACAAGCGGGTCACCACCGAAGACGTTGGCTCAGTCCTGTTCCGCTTTGACGACGGCAGCAAAG
This sequence comes from Enterobacter sp. 50793107, assembly GCF_001463365.1. Taxonomy (NCBI): domain Bacteria; kingdom Pseudomonadati; phylum Pseudomonadota; class Gammaproteobacteria; order Enterobacterales; family Enterobacteriaceae; genus Enterobacter; species Enterobacter sp. 50793107. The sequence goes on from NZ_LNII01000075.1 coordinate 202,655, forward strand.
GCTGCTTTAGCGTTTCGCAGGTGAGCGCCGGGCGCAAAAACCGTCTGACGTTTGAAATCAACGGCAGCGAACGGTCGGTGGCATGGGATCAGGAGGTGCCGCAACAGCTGTGGATTGGCCACCGCGCGCAGGCCAATCAGACGCTCAGTGACGATCCGGGTCTGATGAACCGCGATGTGGCCGACAGCGCTCACTTCCCCGGCGGACACATCGAAGGCTGGCCCGATGCGTTTAAAAACATGATGGCGCAGTTTTACCGTGCCGTACAGGCCGGCGTGATGCCCGAACGGCCGGCGTTTGCGACGTTCCACGACGGGGCGAACGTGATGTATATCATTGATGCCATTGTGAAAAGCCATCAGCAGCAGCGCTGGGTTCGTGTGCAAGCGTAACGCGTTGCCCGGTTCGCCGGGCAACGAATTTATGGTAGCCTGCATAAAACGTTAACCGCAGGAAGTGCCGTCGCTATGTCAATTCAGAAAATCGCTCAGCTTGCCGGAGTGTCCGTGGCAACGGTCTCGCGCGTGCTTAACAACAGCGATACCGTGAAGGCGAAAAACCGCGAGCGCGTCCTGCAGGCCATTAAAGAGAGCAATTACCAGCCCAACCTGCTGGCACGCCAGCTGCGCACCGCGCGCAGCTATATGATCCTGGTGATGGTCTCGAATATCGCCAACCCGTTCTGTGCCGAAGTGGTGAAGGGCATTGAAGAGGAAGCCGAGAAGAACGGCTACCGTATTTTGCTGTGCAATTCCGGGTCTGATATCGAACGCTCCCGCTCGGGGTTAAGCCTGCTGTCGGGCAAAATCGTCGACGGCATTATCACCATGGATGCCTTCTCAAAATTGCCTGAACTCGCCGCCCTGATCGGCTCCGCGCCGTGGGTGCAGTGCGCCGAATACGCCGATGCCGGAACGGTCTCCTGCGTGGGCATCAATGATGTGGACGCGTCACAGCATGCCATCAGCCAGCTTGCCGACGGCGGACGCAAACGTATCGCGATGATCAATCACGATCTCAGCTACAAATATGCCCGCCTGCGCGAACGCGGCTACAAAAGCGTGCTCCACCTGCGGGATCTGGATTATCAGGCGGTGGAATATGCCCGCGATCTCAGCTCCAGCGCGGGCATGGCGGCGATGCAAAATTTGCTGAAGGACAACCCGCCGGACGCGGTGTTTGCCGTGTCCGATACCCTTGCGGCAGGGGCGCTGCGGGCCATACAGCAGGCGGGGCTGCGCGTGCCGGAGGATATCGCGGTGGTAGGGTTTGACGGTACGGAGCTGGCGGAGATGATCTCGCTGACCACCATTGAACAGCCTTCGCGGGATATCGGGCGCAAGGCAGTCGATCTGCTGTTGAATAAAATCGATAACCCGGATGCGCCCACGGAGAGGGTGATGCTGGACTGGCGCTTTATTTCCCGCGCCAGTACCTGATTATTGTGCGATGCTGCCCGCCAGGGAGCGAATATCGTTCCCGGTGGGGGACTGATGAATACGCAGACCAAATTCATCCACCACGGCAAAAATATGGTCGAAGATGTCAGCCTGAATCTCTTCATATTCCGCCCAGACCACCGTGTTGGTGAAGGCATATATTTCAATCGGCAGACCATTTGCGTCAGGCGCCAGCTGGCGCACCATCAGCGTCATATCTTTACGAATACGCGGGTGGTTACGCAGATATTCATTCAGATAGGCGCGGAAGGTGCCGATATTGGTCATCTTGCGCAGGTTTAATACCGATTCCCCTTCACCGTTTTGCTGATTCCACAGGTTTATTTCCTCATGACGCGCGGCCAGATAAGGCTTCAGCAGTTTCGCCTGAATCAGCTTCTGCTGCTCCTGCTCGTCGAGGAAGTGAATGCTGGTGGTGTCGATATTCAGGCTGCGCTTAATGCGTCGCCCGCCGGAGGCAGACATGCCGCTCCAGTTGATGAACGCGTCGGAGACCAGCGCCCACGTCGGAATGGTGGTGATGGTGTTATCGAAGTTGCGGACTTTAACCGTGGTGAGACCAATGTCCGTCACCGTGCCGTTAGCGCCGTATTTCGGCATCTCCAGCCAGTCGCCGAGCTTGAGCATATCGTTAGCGGAGAGCTGAATACCGGCGACCAGCCCCAGAATGGGGTCTTTAAACACCAACATTAACACCGCCGCCATGGCCCCCAGGCCGCTTATCAGAATGGCGGGTGACTGGCCGATCAGCAGGGAGATGATTAAGATCCCCACCAGAATGGCGCTCACCAGCTTGATCCCCTGGAAGATCCCCTTCAGCGGCAGCTGTGAGGCGGTCGCCATTTTCTGCGACAGATTAAAAATCACGTCCAGCAGCGAGAAGAAAGAGAGCAGGGCATACACCATCACCCACAGCTTCGCGCAGGTGGTGAGCATTTCCGCTGCTTCGCTGCCTTTTTGCAGCCACAGTACCGCCTGAACGTTGACGATTATCCCCTGAAGGGTAAACGCCAGGCGGTGAAATAACTTGTTCTGAGTAATGATCTGCAACCATAAATGGCTGCTGGCCTGCGCGCGTTTCTCAAAAGCGCGGAGCACCACTTTGTGCAGAATAAAATGAACAATGATGGCGGTAAGAAAAATAATACCAAAGATAATCACTAACGAGGTGGTGTGATTAATTTCAATCCCTAACTCTTCAACCTGAGCAATTAATTCCTGCATAACGTCTCCTGTATTGATGCAGCCCCATAATGGCGGCTGCGGATCTATTATGCAAATTCGCGGCTTATTTGGTGGCGTGGCAGGTTTTCACCACCGGCAGGCACAGACGATGGCGCATACGTAACGTTGCCAGCCCCAGCACGATCATCATGCCGGTTTCCACGGCGAGGAAGACGTTAATCGCCTGGGTGTAATCGCCGTGGTGGTTTTGCAGCGCGTGCAGCAGGATCGCACCAAAAATCGCCGGGCCAAGCCCCAGGGCGGCCTGCTGCAGTGTACTTAAAATCGCGCTGGCCGCTCCGGCATCGTCAGGCTGAATGTCGCGCATCCCGATGCGGTAGAAGCTGTTGACGATCAGTGCCTGCCCATAGCCAACCAGCCCGGTTGCCGGTGCCAGCGTCAGCGCCGTGTTGTCCATGCCCCAGAGACGGAAGGTGGCAATCAGCGCCAGCAGGCCGATAATCTGAATCGCCAGCCCGGTCAGCAGAATCGAGCTGGTGCTGTAGCGGGCAATCAGACGCGGGGCAAACCATGCCGATATAAAATAGGTCACCCCCAGGGCGATAAAACTGTTCCCCGACTGCCACGGTGCCATTCCCAGACCGGTTTGCATGGTCAGCGCCATACAGAACATAAACCCGGACCAGACGCTGAAAAAGAGCAGCGCAATCAGCACGCCAAAGCGGATGCTGCGAAGCTGCATCAGACGCGGCGGGATCAGCGGATGGGCATCCTCACGCTCTTTTTTACGGGCATTTAAGACCATCAGATACCCCAGCGGGATAATCGCCATCAGTGCGGCCTTCAGCGGCCAGGACCAGTGCCACTGCGGGCCGAGGGCCATCGGAAACAGCAGGCAGCAGAGAATGACGGCCAGCAGGACGGTGCCCGTCCAGTCAATGCGCGACGGGGTTTCGCGACGGGTTTCCGGCACATAGCGACGGCTCAGCCCCAGAACCACCAGACAGATGGGCACGTTGATAAAGAAGGCGTTACGCCAGCCCAGCCCGGCGATATCTGCCGACACCAGCCAGCCGCCGCCCATCTGCCCGACGATAAACGCAATGCCGCCGATACCGCCAAACAGGCTGATCGCTTTCGCATGGGCCGTGCCTTTTAGCGTCACGTGCAGCGTGGCGAGGATTTGCGGCACGATCAGCGCCGCTCCTGCGCCCTGAATGATGCGCGCGGCAAGCAGTTGCTCAATGGTTCCCGCCATTCCGCACAGCAGCGACGCCAGGCCAAAACTTGCCACGCCCCACATAAACAGACGACGGCGCCCGAGGTTATCCCCGAGCTTGCTGCCAAGGGCAAGGCAGACGGCGAAGGCCACGCCGTAGAGCGCGACAATCAGCTCCAGTTCGGTGGCGGTGGCGTGCAAGGAGTGGGTGATAGCGTCCAGCGCTACGTTGGTGATCGAGGTATCAATCAGCGGCAGCATCTGGCCGGTTAACAGCAATATCAGGCCTGCGCGACCCGGTGAAACAACTGACGTATTCATGGTAACTCCATTGCGTCATTCAACAGATGGTCGTAGCATCAACGAGCTGATAAACGGGTACCAGTTCTTGCTTATACTGGTACTGGCACTACCATGCAGGGGGAGTTATGGCGCTGATGTCTGAACCTGTTGTCTCACTCAAGGACGACACGCGAAAACAGCTGGGGGCATTTTTACGCGCCCGGCGTGAGAGCCTTGATCCACAGCGTCTTGGATTGCCGCGCAGCGGCCGCCGTCGCACGCCGGGGCTGCGCCGTGAAGAGGTGGCTTTGCTGGCTGACGTGGGCGTGACCTGGTACACGTGGCTGGAGCAGGGCAGAGATGTTAATCCCTCCAGCACCGTGATGGCGGCAGTGGCAAAAGCGCTGCAATGCACCCCGACCGAGACGCGCCATCTGTTTGTGCTGGCCGGATTGCCGCCGGGTGAAGCGCCACAGGCGACGGGCTGCGAGGGGATCAGCGAGGGCACGCGTCGCCTGCTTGATACCCTCATGCCGAAACCCGCCAGCATCCAGAAACCCAACTTCGATATCGTGGCGTGGAACGACAGCTTCGGGCACTTAATGGGCGTCGATTTCAATGCGATCCCGCCGGAAGATCGCAACTGTATTTATCTTTTCCTCACCCATCCCGCATGGCGTGCGCGGCTTGGCAAGCGTGACGACGTGCTGCCGATCTTTGTCTCCTATTTCCGCGCGGCGATGGCCGAGCATCGGGGCGATCCGCTGTGGGAAGCGAAACTGGCGCGTTTCTTTGCGGTGTCTGAAGAATTTAAAACCCTGTGGCATCAGCGCAACGACGTGCGCGGAGTGGAGAACCAGCTCAAGCTGTTTACCCATCCTGAGCTGGGCGAGTTTACCCTGCAGCAGATGTACTGGTACTCTGCACCGCGTAATGGATCGCGGCTACTGGTCTATCTGCCGGTGGATGACGCGGGGGAGAGGGCGATGGAATGGCTGGCGGAGCAGGCAAAATGAAGGTAACCCGAAAACAGGAGCGGCTTTTGCGCCGCGCGCTCAACGAGTGGCAGCAGGAAGGCACATTAAGCGCTGACGAGCATCAGCGTCTGGCGGGCACCTTGACACGCGTCACCATGGACTGGCAGCGGCTCAGCCGCTATGCCTTCTGGACGGCGCTGGCCTGCGTGATCATCGCTATCGGCAGCCTGTTCTCCGACAGTGAACTGATGGCGCGCATTATTGCATTCTTCTCTTTCTCCTCCATCGCCCGCATCGGGCTGCCTGCGCTGGTTGCCGTGCTGTTTTATCTGTGGGGCTTCAGCCGACTGCGGCGGGAAACCCAGTGGCATTACAGCACTGAAGCCATGCTTTTCCTCGGCGTGCTCTTTACCGCCATCGCGCTCTGGCAACTCGGGGAGCGGCTGGATAACGGCAGCGGCCATATCGCACCGCTGTTCCTGGCGGGGAGTGCGGTTTATGGGCTGGTGGGCTTCTTTGGTCGCTCCGGCCTGGTGTGGCTGTTTTTCCTGCTCTCACTCGGTAACTGGTTTGGCGCGGAGACGGGCTATATGTCGGGCTGGGGCGCCTACTGGCTGGGAATGAACTACCCGGTACGCTTTATCTTCTTCGGCGGTGCGCTGCTGGCACTGTGCTGGCTGTTGCGCGGAAGGCTGCAGGCGCGCCATCTATACACGACCAGCAAAGCGATGGGGCTCATGTATCTGTTTGTCGCCCTGTGGATCATGTCGATTTTTGGTAACAAATAAAATACTCTATAAATACAGTTTAGCCACCTCAGTAGAGAGTACATAATAGTTATTGCCTATTCATAAGATTAACGCTGATAAGCATCTGATAAATCTGCTGTCAAATATACGACAATACTTTACATTGATAAAACATTACGTTGAATATTTAACAAAAGTAATAATATGTTTGTGCTGCGGCGGTAATAAATGTTTAAATATTAAACGACAGTCCGGGTTTAATGTTCCTCCCACAAAGATAACACCTCCTCAACGTTTCTTACGCCATCGCGAAAATAATTAACATGGCGTTTTTCGATAAAAAAGACTTCAAGGGATAAGAGAAGGAACAGCAACACCACAAAAATAACGAGAAAATTTTTGATCATAATTTGTACCGTATGACATAAAACCAGGCGGGATAGAGCTTTTCAATGACCTGATGAATTTGAAAACAGGTTTATCACCACCACACCCGCAATGATCAGCCCCATCCCTGCCAGGGCGGCCATATCCAGTTTTTGGCCATAAACAACCCATCCCACCAGACTAATCAGGACAATTCCGGCTCCTGACCATATCGCATAGATAATGCCCGTCGGTATGGTTCGCATGGGAATGGTTAACGACCAAAACGCAAGAAGGTAGAAAAGAACCGTAACGGTGGCAGGCCATAGCCGGGTAAAGCTGTCGGATAATTTTAATGCTGTTGTTGCAATAACTTCACAAACAATTGATATAAAAAGAAAAAGGTAGCTATTCATATAAAGGCCTGTCACAACATACTTCTGTATCACCCATATCGGGTGGAAAAATAGTATCAACATTTAGTTGTAAATTAAACTTCTTGTTTAATTTGTGTGAGCCAGCGCACCTTCTCAGGCCAGCTTAAAAACAGAAAATTTTCTGGTTATCGGCGCTATCGCTTCCGTATCCCCGTAGAGCGCAATGGCGACGAATTCCAGTGCTTCAAGCGTGGTTTCTTTCGTTGCCTGAATCTGGGCTTCAGAGGAGGGGCCAAGCATCGTCGTCGTAAAGAAATTAAACGGGATCCCCGCTTCCTGAGATTTCAGTGCCGCGGTTTTTAACTGATTGCTGTTTTTGGCCTGCAGGATCACGACCGGGTAATGGCTAAGATAAGCGTTCAGCCCGCTTTCAGCGTTTGGGTAGTCATGGAAGAGGACATCATCCGCCTTGCGCATGATCCCGGCGGCCAGGTGGGCCGTGGCATTCAGCAGCAACGCCGGATCCTGCGTGCGGTTAACAACGACATAGAGTTTTTTTTGATTGTCTTCAAACATCTCGATTCCTCAGTGATTTTTTGATTTATACCGTAGCTGGTCATTCACGATCGTTACGCAAAGTATGCCGACAGCAGGTAGCAGCCAGGCCAAACCCTGATTATGTAGCGGCATCCTGGCACTGAGCGTTGTCAGCCATAAGGGGCCGCCCGCGGCGCTAAGTGCCTCAGCCAGACCAAACAGAAAGGTAACGAATGCCGCAGGGACAATGACCCGCGCTGGTGAGTGGAAGGTTGTTCGCATGAAAAAGGTCACGATAAGTACAACAAACACCGGATAAATCGCCGTCAGAACCGGCACCGATAACGCAATCAATTGGGTCAACCCGATATTTGATATCAGCATGGAGACGATGGCAAAAAACCAGATGCAGGTTCGATAGCTAAAACGGGTATGGTCGCTGAACCAGGCGCCACAGGCCGATGTCAGCCCGACAGCGGTAACCAGGCAGGCAAGGGTCATCAACACCCCCAGAAAAATGTCGCCGCCAGGTCCATAGCTAAAGTGGACATAAGCACTAAGCACCTGAGCGCCGTTTGTTGCCCCATCAATCAGCCCGCTGCTACTTAGCCCAAGCCGGAACAGGCCTGCATAAACCACGACAAGGCCCACGCCTGCAATCAGGCCGGAACAGAACGCATAACGAGTAATAAGGCGGGGAGAGGTTACCCCTCTGGATTGAATCGCTCTGACAATCACCAGCCCAAAGACCAGGGCTGCCAGCGTATCCATCGTCAGATAACCATTGGTGATCCCCTGAGAAAAAGGGGATGTGGCATACAGACCCTGTGGAGGCAGGGGAGCCCCCGCTGGTACGAGCATCGCCGTGATTGTCAGTACCAGAAGCGCCACGATTTTCAAAGGCGACAGGAACTTGCCTACCGTATCGAGAAGGCGGCCGGGATGAAGGGAGATCAGAACGACCAGCGCGAAAAAGCTCAGGCTCCACCATGCTAAGCCATACGCGCCAGGGTGATAATGTTGTAATGCCAGCTCGTACGAGACGGTGGCGGTTCGCGGAATGGCGAACAGCGGTCCGATACAAAGATAACAGGCAATAGTCAGGACCAGACTGCAGAGGCGCCCGGTGGGCTGGGTTATTGCCTGCAGCGATCCGCCGGCTTTCGCCATGGCAATGGCGGTCATCACCGGCAACCCGACACCCGTCAATAAAAAGCCCATTGCGGCATACCAGACGGATGTTCCTGCCTGTAAGCCGATCAGGGGCGGAAAAATGATATTACCGGCCCCAACAAACAAGGCGAAGTTGAGAAACCCCAGGATAAAAATGTCTCTGACGCGGAAAGTTGTCATGTGGATATCGTCTTCACTCTGGTTGTCGGCAGCGCCAGGGGTTAATTATAAAACACGCCCTGAAACCGGGCGTGCCAGCCGTACATGGGGATCAATGATGGCCGTGATGCCCATGAAAATCATGCCAGCCATGTGCATGGGAAGGATCATGGTGCCAGTGATGATGATCCGGATGATGGCGATCGGTGGAGTGATGATCCCTGATCACGCAGCCGCTGAGCATCAGGCTCAGGATAACCAGGGAGACATTCAGACATAACTTACTGTTCGGCATACTGCCATCCTCTCAAGAGTGCTTAATGAGTTGAGGGCAATGATATAGATTAAACAAAAAGTTGTAATTTCAACATTTGTTGTATGTTGAAATTAAAGGTAACAAAATTATTCAATGCGTAAAATCTTATGAAAATAAAATTACAATTTAACTTATTGTTTTTTCGGTGGTTTTGTTTTGATGGATTTGTGTGGCGGTATAAAAATTGGCCTTTTCTCTCACTTCTGTAAAAAGCGTAATAATAAGTAATGGAGATTGTCACGCAGCGGAATAAAACGGATAGTGCGCCCCACAGGAACAAAACCACATAAGGAAAATGGTTATGAAAACGTTACTCTCTCTTGCTGCACTTCTCGGTCTTGCCTCGTCTTCTGCTTTTGCTGCCACTGCACAGGACTGTGTAAAGGCAGATAACCCGCAAATTGAAGCACTCTTTGACAGATGGAATGCGTCCTTACAAACAGGCGATGCCCATAAAGTGGCGGAGAATTATCTGAGTGATGCGGTTTTGCTACCGACAATTTCAAATCAGGTGCGACTGACCGATCAGGAGCGCGTGGATTACTTCCAGGATTTTCTGAAGAAGAAGCCTTACGGGAAAATTGATAGCCGCACCATTCGTCTGGGCTGCAATAAAGCTATTGATACCGGAACGTATACCTTCACTTTCGCCGATAAATCGACCGTGACTGCCCGCTATACCTTCACCTATGCGTGGGACGGAAAAGAGTGGAAAATTTCCTCCCATCACTCTTCCGCAATGCCTGAAGGATAAGATCTGTCCCCTCTCCCTTTGGGGAGAGGGGGAACCACTCAGCGTCTTACCGGCGCTCCGTTCGCCACGTAATACGCCGCTGTACTCTTCGCCAGCGGCTCGCGCCCGCGAATGGCATCAGCAATTTTCTCACCGATCATAATGGTGGTGGCGTTCAGGTTGCCGGTGATGATCTGCGGCATGATCGACGCATCCACCACGCGTAACCCTTCCAGCCCGTGAACGCGGCCTTCGCCATCGACTACCGCCATCTCGTCATAGCCCATTTTGCAGCTTCCACACGGGTGGAAGGCGGTTTCGGCGTGGTTGCGCACAAACTCGTCCAGCTGTTCGTCGGTCTGGCACTCAACCCCCGGGCTGATTTCGCGGCCACGGTATTTGTCCAGCGCGGGCTGATGCATGATTTCGCGGGTGATGCGGATCGCATCGCGGAACTCCTGCCAGTCCTGCTCGTGGGACATATAGTTGAACAGGATCGCCGGATGCTGGTGCGGATCGCGCGATTTAATACGCACGTGCCCGCGGCTTGGTGAGCGCATCGACCCAACGTGACACTGGAAGCCGTGCTCTTTCACCGCGTTGGAGCCGTTGTAGTTAATCGCCACCGGCAGGAAGTGATACTGAATGTTCGGCCACTCGAACTCCTCGCGGCTGCGGATAAACCCACCCGCCTCGAAGTGGTTGCTCGCCCCCACGCCGATGCCGCCAAACAGCCACTCGGCGCCAATCTTCGGCTGGTTCCACCACTGCAGGGCAGGGTAGAGGGAGACCGGCTCTTTGCATTCGTACTGGAGATACATCTCCAGGTGATCCTGCAGGTTTTCGCCCACGCCGGGCAGGTCATGCACCAGCGGAATATCAAACTGCTTCAGCAGTTCCGCGTTGCCCACGCCGGAGCGTTGCAGGATCTGCGGAGAGGCAATTGCGCCTGCGCACAGCAGCACCTCTTTGTTTGCCGATGCTTTGGACGGGATGGTGCTTTCGCCTTCCAGCCACTCAACGCCCACGGCGCGCTTGCCGTCAAAGAGAATGCGATCGGTCATGGCGTGGGTGCAGATGGTCAGGTTCGGGCGCTGCTTCGCCTGGTCCAGATAGCCGCGCGCGGTACTGGCGCGTCGGCCCTGTGGCGTAACCGTTCTGTCCATCGGGCCGAACCCTTCCTGCTGATAGCCGTTGAGATCGTCCGTGCGCGGGTAGCCCGCCTGTACGCCCGCTTCCACCATTGCCTCAAACAGCGGGTTCACGCCCGGTTTGGAGGTGGTGACGCTCACCGGGCCGTCGCCGCCGTGGTAGTCGTTCGGACCCACGTCGCGAGTTTCAGCCTTACGGTAGTAGGGCAGGCAGTTGAGGTAGCTCCAGTGCTCCAGACCCGGCTCTTTCGCCCAGTTGTCCAGATCCATCGCGTTGCCGCGCACGTAGCACATGCCGTTGATGAGCGACGACCCGCCCAGCCCTTTACCGCGTCCGCACTCCATGCGGCGGTTATTCATATAGGGCTCTGGCTCGGTTTCATACGCCCAGTTGTAGCGCTTGCCCTGCAGCGGGAATGCCAGTGCGGCAGGCATCTGGGTGCGGAAGTCAAAGCGGTAATCCGGGCCGCCCGCTTCAAGCAGCAGAACGGTGGTATCCGGATCTTCAGTCAGTCGTGTTGCCAGAACGTTGCCGGCAGAGCCGGCACCAATAATGATGTAGTCAAATTGCAAAAAAACCTCCCGGTTAAAATATGGACTGGAATTTACCCATCTCAACCTGGATGGACTTCACCTGGGTGTAACTCTGGAGCGTCATCACGCCGTTTTCACGGCCGATACCGGAGTGTTTGTAGCCGCCAACCGGCATCTCTGCCGGGGATTCACCCCAGGTGTTGATCCAGCAAATACCCGCCTCAAGCTGATTAATCGCGCGATGGGCCCGGTTCAGATCGGCCGTCACGATGCCTGCCGCCAGCCCGTAGTCGGTATCGTTGGCGCGGCGGAGAGCTTCTTCTTCAGATTCATAGGTGAGGATGGACATCACCGGCCCGAAGATCTCTTCGCGCACAATGGTCATCTCGTCGGTGCAGTCGGTGAACACGGTCGGAGCGACCCACGCGCCGTTGTCAAAGCCTTCGCCCTTCAGCACGTCGCCGCCGCACAGCACGCGCGCACCTTCCTCTTTGCCTTTGGCGATATAGCGCAGCACATTGTCGCGGTGCGGGAAGCTGACCAGCGGGCCAAAGTTGGTGTTTTCATCGAACAGATCGCCCGCGCGGATGCGGCCCACGCGCTCAACAATTTTCTGCTCAAACGCGGCCTTGAACTTCGCGGGTACGAACACGCGGGTGCCGTTGGTGCAGACCTGGCCGGAGCTGAAGAAGTTGGCCATCATCGCGATGTCGGCAGCGAGATCGAGATCCGCATCGTCAAACACAATCAGCGGGGATTTGCCGCCCAGCTCCATCGTCACCTCTTTCAGGGACGAGGCCGCCGAGTTCGCCATCACCTTTTTGCCGCTGGCGACGCCACCGGTGAAGGAGACTTTCGCGATGCCCGGGTGTTCGGTCAGGTACTGGCCGGTCTCCGCGCCTACGCCCGGCAGAACGTTAAACACGCCGTCCGGCAGGCCCGCTTCGGTGTAGATTTCCGCAAGCTTCAGGGCGGTGAGGGGGGTGACTTCGCTCGGCTTGAAGATCATCGCGTTGCCCGCCGCCAGCGCCGGGGCGGATTTCCACAGGGCGATCTGGATCGGGTAGTTCCACGCGCCAATACCCGCCACCACGCCCAGCGGCTCGCGACGGGTGTAGACGAAAGAGGTATCGCGCAGTGGGATCTGGCTGCCTTCCAGCGCCGGGATCAGCCCCGCGTAGTACTCCAGCACGTCCGCACCGGTGACGATATCCACGGTTGAGGTTTCCGAATACGCTTTACCGGTGTCGAGGGTTTCCAGCTTCGCCAGTTCGTCGTTCCGCTCGCGCAGGATATCGACGGCGCGACGCAGAATGCGCGAGCGCTCCATGGCGGTCATTGCCGCCCAGATTTTTTGCCCTTGCCGGGCACTCTGGACGGCGCGATCGACATCTTCGCGCCCGGCGGCCTGTACGGTCGCCAGAACGTCGCCGTTAGCCGGGTTAATGGTCTCGAAGGTGCGACCGCTGGTGGCGGATGTATAACCACCATTGATATAAAGCTGCTGTTCTGCCATTCGGGACATAAATTCTCCTCGGTTATTCGGTCGGTAAATGCTGGCTGATAAAGTGGCTGGTGAGCGACTGGGCTACGTTTTTATCCAGCGGTTTGCCGCTTAGCGCGGCGCGCAGCCACAACCCGTCGATCAGCGCTGCAAGCCCGTAGCCCGCCTCCTGCGCCTGTTCACGCGGCAGTTCGCGGCGGAATTCGTACACCAGGTTTGAAAGCAAACGGCGGCTGCTTACCTGTTGCAACCGGTAGAGCATCGGCTGATGCATGCTGCTCGCCCAGAAGGCCAGCCAGGCTTTCATTGCCGCGCTGCTGATCTGGGTTTCATCAAAGTTGCCGCCGACAATCGCCTGCAATCGTTGCTCTGCGCTGCCATCCGGCAGGGCATGCAGGCGGCTCAGAACCGCGTCGCGCAGCTGGCCGGTGATGTCGCGCATGGTCGCTTCCAGCAGGCCATTTTTATCTTTGAAGTAGTGACTGATGATCCCGGTTGAGACTCCCGCCCGACGGGCGATCTGCGCGATGGTTGCGTCATGCATTCCCACTTCATTTATTGCTTCCAGCGTGGCGTCGATCAGTTGCCTGCGCCGGATCGGCTGCATCCCCACTTTGGGCATTTTTGCCACTCCATTCATCAGCGTTGGTTAACCATTAAAGCGGTTTTTGATTGGACGTTCAATATAAAATGTGTCTTAATTGTTGCGGATTTGGATTTTAATAGTTACAAAAATAGTGGGGATACTGGATGACAGATCTTTCGCAAGACAGAGAAAAGGACAAAATCAATCCGGTTGTTTTTTATACATCCGCAGGACTGATTTTGTTGTTTTCCCTGATGACGATCTTCTTTAGCGACTTCTCTGCCGAGTGGATTGGGCGCACCCTGAACTGGGTGTCGAAGACCTTCGGCTGGTACTATTTGCTGGCGGCGACGCTCTATATTGTCTTTGTTGTCTGCATTGCCTGTTCGCGCTTTGGCTCGGTGAAGCTCGGGCCCGAGCAGTCAAAACCCGAGTTTAGTCTGTTAAGCTGGGCGGCGATGCTGTTTGCCGCCGGTATCGGCATCGACCTGATGTTCTTCTCCGTGGCCGAACCGGTCACGCAATATATGCAGCCGCCGGAAGGGGCAGGGCAGACGATGGAGGCCGCGCGCCAGGCGATGGTCTGGACGCTGTTCCACTACGGACTGACCGGCTGGTCGATGTACGCCCTGATGGGCATGGCGCTCGGATACTTTAGCTATCGTTATAATTTACCCCTCACCATCCGCTCCGCGCTGTACCCGATTTTCGGTAAAAAGATAAACGGCCCGATAGGGCACAGCGTCGATATTGCGGCGGTGATCGGCACCATCTTCGGTATCGCCACCACGCTTGGCATTGGCGTGGTGCAGCTCAACTACGGGCTGAGCGTGCTGTTTGATATCCCGGATTCGCTGGCGGCGAAAGCCGCGCTGATCGCGCTGTCGGTGATTATCGCCACCATCTCGGTCACTGCCGGCGTGGATAAGGGGATCCGCGTGCTCTCCGAGCTGAACGTCGCGCTGGCGCTGGGGCTGATTTTGTTTGTGCTGTTTGTGGGCGACACCTCGTTCCTGCTCAATGCCTTAGTGCTGAACGTGGGTGACTACGTGAACCGCTTTATGGGCATGACGCTGAACAGCTTCGCCTTTGACCGCCCGGTGGAGTGGATGAACAACTGGACGCTGTTCTTCTGGGCGTGGTGGGTGGCGTGGTCGCCGTTTGTCGGCCTGTTCCTGGCGCGTATTTCGCGCGGGCGCACCATCCGCCAGTTCGTGATGGGCACGCTGATCATTCCGTTCACCTTTACCCTGCTGTGGCTGTCGGTCTTTGGCAACAGTGCGCTGCATGAGATCATCCACGGTGACGCGGCGTTTGCGCAGGAGGCGATGGCGCACCCGGAGCGCGGATTTTACAGCCTGCTGGCGCAATATCCGGCGTTCACCTTTAGCGCCTCCGTGGCCACCATTACCGGTCTGCTGTTTTACGTCACCTCAGCGGATTCCGGTGCGCTGGTGCTGGGGAACTTCACCTCGAAGCTGAAGGACATCAACAGCGATGCACCAAACTGGCTGCGTATCTTCTGGTCGGTCGCCATCGGCCTGCTGACGCTCGGCATGCTGATGACCAACGGGATTTCCGCCCTGCAGAACACCACGGTGATCATGGGGCTGCCGTTCAGCTTTGTGATCTTCTTTGTGATGGCCGGGCTGTATAAATCGCTCAAGGTGGAAGACTACCGCCGCGTCAGCGCCAGCCGCGATACCGCGCCGCGTCCGATGGGCGCCCAGGACAGACTGAGCTGGAAGAAGCGTCTCTCGCGCCTGATGAACTACCCGGGCACTCGCTACACCAGCCAGATGATGGAGACGGTCTGCTTCCCGGCAATGGAAGAGGTGGCGCAGGAGTTGCGATTACGCGGTGCCTACGTGGAGCTGAAAAACCTGCCGCCGGAAGAGGGCGAGACCCTGGGGCACCTGGATCTGCTGGTGCATATGGGCGACGAGCAGAACTTTGTCTATCAGATCTGGCCGCAGCAGTATTCGGTGCCCGGGTTTACCTACCGCGCGCGCAGCGGCAAATCGACCTACTACCGGCTGGAGACCTTCCTGCTGGAAGGCAGCCAGGGGAATGATTTGATGGATTACAGCAAGGAGCAGGTGATTACGGACATTCTGGACCAGTATGAACGGCACCTGAACTTTATCCATCTCCACAGGGAAGCGCCGGGGAATAGCGTGATGTTCCCGGATGTCTAAACGAATTCTTAAAACTCCTTTTGTCTGTATATAAATACAGTTCCCTGGAGCAGTATTACTCAAGGAAGAGTAACAATGCAGCAAGAGCCTGACTTTGATGTCTTAGGTTTTTGCTGCGATTAGGGAAGGAAACATGGATGAATCACGCGATAGAGTTTATCGAAACATCACTCTTTACCCGGCAGATTAAAAGCATTGCTACGGATGATGAATTAAAGGATCTGCAAAAGGAACTCATTGCCTGGCCTGATAAAGGCGACCTGATCCAGCAGACGGGGGGTTTACGTAAAATAAGGATGGCTACAGGCCCAAAAGGAAAGAGAGGCGGTGCAAGAGTGATTTACTTTTTGGCCACGAAGGAGGTGATCTATTTCATTATGGCCTACCCAAAAAACACTAAAGACAGCCTGACTGAGGCAGAGAAAGCAGAACTTAAAAAACTGACTTCTGTGCTGAAAAATACTGCTTCCAATGCCGTAAATGAAAGGTGTACTATGTACTCCGTTCAGGCAGAAGGAGGCTGACATGAGTATCTTTGATGAGTTAAAAACTTCGCTTGAAGAGGCCGTTGAGATCCATAGCGGAAGGAAAGCCGCTTCCAGGGTAACCCGCTATGAAGTCGCGGATGTTCGCGCAATCAGAGAACAGCTAAATGTTACTCAAAGCGAAATGGCGAAGGCGCTTGGCACGAGCGTTGATACCATAAAAAGCTGGGAGTCTAAACGTCGTAACCCAACCGGGCTGGCGGCGAAGGTTCTCAATGTGATTCAGAAGGATCCCGCGTTTTATAAAGCGCTTGCAGCTCAATGAGCCCCCTCATGCCGGGTGGCGGCTTCGCCTTACCCGGCCTACCGCGAGCCAACTTTGTAGGCCTGATAAGCGAAGCGCCATCAGGCTTGTAGCAGCGTCAACACGCTGTCATCCCTTTTGTGCCAGAAGAGGGTGAAACGTGTACCCTCCGCATATTCTCCAGCCGGGCGCGAAAGCCCCAGCACAAGGGTTTTATCATCTAACGCTGCGACTCTCGCACAGTCAAAACCCATGTAAATCTTTACCTGCGGAAACAGCGCTTTAAACAAACTTTCTTTCGCGCTAAACGCGAGCGTCAGCGCCTGTGCAAAAGGGTAGCCTGAACGCGTTAAACACGCCGCTTCCTGCGCATTGATGATACCGTACTGGATTTCATGGGCTTCACGGTCGGAAAGGATCGCCTCTGTATCGATACCTACAAGGGCATGAGGATGGTGAACCACAACCGCCATCGCCTGCGTGCCGCTGTGAGTGATGCTACCCGAAACCCCGTGCGGCCAGAGCGGTTCGCCGCTGGGGCCGATGCCGGGAACGGCATGGCCAGGTAAGGCATGCGCGGCGGCGATGCGGCCCGCCAGATGTTCGGCTTTGCGTTTGCGTCCGGCGTCAGCCAGCTGTGTGTGATGGGGGAGCCAGAGGAGATCGGCGTCGGTGAAGGTGGTGGGGTCAAAGGTGATGCGGTGAACGGTGAGGCTGGCGAGAACGAACGTGCTGTGGGTTGTGTGCATGGTATTCCCTTCAGTCAGTATTGTGCGGCCTGCTGCCCTCACCCTGGCCCTCTCCCACAGGACTGAGGGTTCCCCAGAAAAATGAAAAGCACGATGAAGTGTGATCTACTGGTTGCGCTAACAAATCAGAAGAGACCTCATCGTGCCTTTACAGACAAACCCAACGAACGCTGCCGACGAAAAATATGT
>NZ_LNII01000076.1:0-3620 GCF_001463365.1 Enterobacter sp. 50793107
AGCCTGATGATACCTACGTTTACACCTTTAAGGTTAAGCAGAACGGGACTTACTGGTACCACAGCCATTCCGGTCTGCAGGAACAGGAGGGGGTATACGGTGCCATTATCATCGATGCCAGGGAGCCAGAACCGTTTGCTTACGATCGTGAGCATGTGGTCATGTTGTCTGACTGGACCGATGAAAATCCTCACAGCCTGCTGAAAAAATTAAAAAAACAGTCGGATTACTACAATTTCAATAAACCAACCGTTGGCTCTTTTTTCCGCGACGTGAATACCAGGGGGCTGTCAGCCACCATTGCCGATCGGAAAATGTGGGCTGAAATGAAAATGAATCCGACTGACCTCGCGGATGTCAGTGGCTACACCTACACCTATCTCATGAACGGGCAGGCCCCGCTGAAAAACTGGACCGGACTGTTCCGTCCCGGTGAAAAGATACGCTTACGGTTTATCAACGGCTCGGCAATGACCTATTTCGATATCCGTATCCCCGGGCTGAAAATGACGGTCGTGGCTGCAGATGGTCAGTATGTAAACCCGGTTACCGTTGACGAATTCAGGATTGCCGTTGCCGAAACCTATGATGTCATTGTGGAGCCTCAGGGTGAGGCCTATACCATCTTCGCACAATCCATGGACAGGACCGGTTACGCTCGAGGGACACTGGCCACGAGAGAGGGGTTAAGTGCTGCCGTTCCCCCCCTCGATCCCCGTCCTCTGTTGACCATGGAAGATATGGGTATGGGGGGAATGGGACATGATATGGCAAGAATGGACCACAGCCAGATGGGAGGCATGGATAACAGCGGAGAGATGATGT
The DNA here is from genome assembly GCF_001463365.1 of Enterobacter sp. 50793107. Lineage (NCBI taxonomy): Bacteria > Pseudomonadati > Pseudomonadota > Gammaproteobacteria > Enterobacterales > Enterobacteriaceae > Enterobacter > Enterobacter sp. 50793107. Next base: position 826 of record NZ_LNII01000076.1, read on the forward strand.
CTATGGACGGTGCTGACCTTCCGGATAGCGGGACATCCTCCGCGCCCATGGATCACAGCAGCATGGCCGGTATGGATCATTCCCGGATGGCCGGAATGCCGGGTATGCAAAGTCATCCTGCGTCAGAAACGGATAACCCACTGGTTGATATGCAGGCGATGAGCGTCTCTCCGAAATTAAATGATCCGGGTATTGGTCTTCGAAATAACGGAAGAAAGGTTCTCACGTACGCGGATTTGAAAAGCCGCTTTGAGGATCCTGACGGACGTGAACCTGGCCGTACCATAGAACTGCATTTAACCGGCCACATGGAAAAGTTTGCCTGGTCATTTAACGGAATCAAGTTTTCAGATGCCGCACCGGTGCTGCTGAAATACGGTGAGCGGCTCAGGATCACGCTGATCAACGATACCATGATGACTCACCCCATTCACCTGCATGGTATGTGGAGCGATCTGGAAGATGAAAACGGTAATTTCATGGTTCGTAAACACACAATAGATGTTCCCCCTGGTACAAAACGCAGTTACAGAGTGACAGCAGATGCGCTTGGCCGCTGGGCGTATCACTGCCATTTGCTCTATCACATGGAAATGGGAATGTTTCGTGAAGTCCGGGTGGAGGAATGATGCGAATGAAGAGAAATTTGAAGGCCATACCTGTTCTGGTCGCCGGTTTGTTTACCTCACAGCTTTCTATTGCGGCGGGCTCCGTCTCTGCAGATCCCCACGCCGGGCACGACATGTCTGCCATGCAGATGCCAGCAGATGAGAATTTCACTGAGATGACGTCAATGGAGCCCATTGTAACTGAGAGCAGAACGCCAATTCCGCCTGTTACCGATGCCGACCGGAAGGCTGCATTCGGCAATTTACAGGGGCATGCGATTCACGACAGTGCGATTAATTATCTGGTTCTGCTGGATCAACTGGAATGGCAACGGTCGGATAACACCAACAATTTCAGCTGGAGTGTTAACAGCTGGATTGGAGGCGACACAGATCGGATTTGGCTAAAGAGTGAAGGTGAACGAAGCAATGGGGAAACGGAGGCGGCTGAAGCGCAGTTACTCTGGGGACATGCGGTTGGCCCATGGTGGGATTTGGTTGCGGGTGTCAGGCAGGATTTCAGACCTGCTTCTGCCCGGACCTGGGCTGCTGTCGGTTTTCAGGGGCTGGCACTCTATAATTTTGAGTCTGAAATTACGGGTTTTGTCAGTAATGGCGGAAAAGCAGCCCTTCGTCTGGGAGGAGAATACGACGTTTTACTGACTAACCGGCTCATACTCCAGCCATCCTATGAGGTGAATTTCTACAGTCAGGATGATGAATCGCGGGGTCGCGGCAGGGGACTGACTGACACAGAGCTGGGGCTCCGGCTGCGCTATGAAATACGCCGTGAGTTTGCACCCTATATAGGCGTTTCCTGGAATCAACTTTACGGGAAAACATCCGATATGGCGAAAAGAGAAGGTGAGAAAGACCATCAGGTAGTATTCCTGGCGGGAGCCAGAATCTGGTTTTAACGCACTGATATAAAACACTCAACTAAACAGGTAAATAAAATGTCGATTTTAAATAAAGCCATTCTTACAGGTGGCCTCGTTATGGGCGTTGCTTTCTCTGCTATGGCCCATCCGGAATTAAAAAGCTCTGTGCCACAGGCTGATTCAGCCGTAGCGGCCCCGGAAAAGATTCAGCTTAATTTCTCGGAAAATCTGACCGTGAAATTCTCAGGTGCAAAATTAACGATGACGGGTATGAAAGGCATGTCATCACATTCTCCGATGCCGGTCGCGGCAAAAGTGGTGCCAGGCGCTGACCCTAAATCGATGGTCATTATTCCGCGAGAGCCTTTACCCGCTGGCACTTATCGTGTTGACTGGCGCGCGGTTTCTTCAGATACGCACCCTATTACCGGTAATTACACCTTTACAGTGAAGTAATATTATGAACGACCTGATTATGATTGTTATTCGTTTTCTTCTTTATCTGGATTTGATGGTAATATTTGGATTGCCATTTTTTCAGATATATGGAATAAGCGGTGTCAGACATGAAACCTATAACCTGACTAATTTCAGGTCGTTTATAACCTTTGCTGTTGTTACAGGCATCATTCTTACTGGCATTAATATGCTCCTGGTATCTAATGCCATGAGTGGAGTAACTGACCTCAGAGAATTATCCATCCATGTTATCGAGATGGTGATAGAAGAAACTGATGTGGGTATTAGCTGGATTGTCAGGCTCTGTGCCCTGTTTACCACACTCGGTGCTTTGTTCCTTTACACTAATAAGAGAGTATTGTCCTGCCTGCTGATGACGATGAGTGGGGGCGTGGCGCTGGCTACACTTGCCTGGGGAGGACACGCCGTTATGCATGACGGTCTGCATTACTATCTCCATTTACTGAGCGATCTGACCCATCTCGGCGCTGCAGGTGCCTGGACAGGTGCTCTGGTTGCATTTGCTATCCTGCTGATGCGCAGAAACGAGCATAATGCACAGAGCGTCATTGTGATATCTGACTCCCTGGCAAAATTTGCCACGGCAGGAACGGTGATTGTTGTAGCCCTGATCCTGAGTGCGCTGGTCAACTATCTGTATATTGCTGAGGGTAACTTAACTCCCTTATTCAACAGTTCCTGGGGGAGGATATTGCTTGCCAAGACGGCTCTGTTTGTTCTGATGCTTCTTCTGGCTGCAGCAAACCGGTTTCACCTGGGTCCCCGGCTTGAAGTTATGGTCAGGGAAGGGAATTATGATCGAAGCGTTGCCCTGATGCGAAACAGC